>CAZVBY010000091.1:7407-7615 GCA_964625895.1 uncultured Thiobacillus sp. | reverse complement strand
TGGGTGGCATGTCGGGAATGTCCGGCATGTCGGGTTATTTCCGCATTTCACCGAGCGGCGAAATCTTCTTCTATCCCGTGCAGCAAGGCATGTCCGGAATGTCGGGCATGGGTGGCATGTCGGGAATGTCTGGCATGGGTGGCATGTCCGGAATGTCGGGCATGGGTGGCATGTCGGGAATGTCGGGTAGCTGGTCTCCGCCTTACTA
>CAZVBY010000091.1:0-7397 GCA_964625895.1 uncultured Thiobacillus sp. | reverse complement strand
CCGGGTCTGCGTCTCGTCCGGGACGCAGACATTTTTACTCAGCATGATGCGGTAAAAGGAGGAAGCCTTGAAGGAGTTCGACGAAACCTGTTGCAGGGGCCTGCTGAAGTTGGGTGTGGGATTGACGGTACTGCTTTGGATGACACTTGCTTTCGCCAATGGCGCCGATGCAAAAAAATCGTATCAGTCCGCGAAGTGGAACCCGATTCACTTCAAGCCTGTCATCGACAAGGCGGAAGACAAGGATTGTCTGACCTGTCACGCCGAGGTGTTGTCGCCAAGTGTTCGAAAATTCTCTCCCGCTGGTTTGCAGGCCGACAAATCGATGGCCTGGTACCAGACGCTGGATACCTACTCCGGCAGCCAGGACACGCTGCATCGACGGCACCTGTCCACGGACTTTGCCAGGCGCGTGATGAACATGCGCTGCAATACCTGCCATCAGGGCCACGATCCGCGTGAAGAGGCGCCAGGTTCCTCCGCGACCAGTCAGCCATCTGGCTACAACCTGCGCAAGCTGGTGGATACCAATACCTGCCTGATGTGCCATGGCAAATTCGATTACGAGGTGATGGGCCTGCCGGGCCCATGGTCTCAGCACGGTGAAACTTTCGCCAACAATTGCCTGCTCTGCCACGACAATATCCGCACCACACGGCACAAGGTCAATTTTCTCAAACCCGCCGAAATCGAGGCGGCCGGCAAGGAATCCGCGGACAGTTGTTATGGATGCCATGGCGGCCGCGCATGGTATCGCATCGGTTTTCCCTATCCACGGAATGCCTGGAAGGGCATGGACAAGGATATCCCCGAGTGGGCGAAGGATCGTCCAACGAAGTCCGATCCACGTTTCCTGACGGGCATGCCGGCCACTGCCACGGCCGGAAAGAACCTGGCAACACCTGCTGGCAAGGCAAACAAGCCTGCTGGCAAAACCAGTCAAACGCGTGCAAACGCTAAAAAAAAGCCCGCATAAAGTGAAAAGGAAAAATCATGTCATCCACTAAATACGACTTGAACGCGATTGCCGAACGCTTGAACAATGCCAGCCGGCGGGATTTCCTGAAAACAACTGCCGCGGGAGCGGGCGTGATGGCGGCTGGCGGTCTTGTCGATCTGGCAGCGCCGAAGGATGCGAAAGCCTTTGCCTACGAACCCTATCCAACCGACGATCAACTGACTACCGTTGTAACATCGTGCGCGCATAACTGCGGTTCGCGCCACGTGCTGGTCGCGCACAAAAAGGGCGATGTGATCGTGCGCCTGTCCACTGACGACGGGCGATATCAAAAGGATGGCCACTTCGGCAAGGATACCTTCGATGAACCGCAACTGCGCGCCTGCCTGCGCGGCCGCTCCTATCGCCAGCGCCTGTATTCCGCCGAACGGCTGTTGTATCCGATGGGCCGGGTAGGCAAGCGCGGCGAGGGCAAGTTCAAGCGCATCTCATGGGACGAAGCACTGGGTTTTGTCAGCAGGAAAATGATCGAGATCAAGGACAAGTATGGTCCCACCGCGCTGCTCGATCAGTCCTATGCGGGTGCATCGTATGGCGTGCTGCACAAATCCGACCAGATTGAAGGACTGCTGGGCCGGTTCATGGGCATGTTCGGCTGCCGCACCAATTCCTGGTCGGTACCGTCCTACCAGGGAACGACCACCAGTTCGCGCTGGACCTTTGGCACCATCGAGGACGGCAACGAGGACGATGCCTTCGCGCATTCCAAGCTCATCATCATGTGGGGCTGGAATCCGGCCTATACCTTCCACGGCGGAAACACGTTCTACTACATGCGGCTGGCGAAGCAGAACGGCTGCAAGTTCGTGCTGGTCGATCCGCAATACACCGATTCCGGCGCGGCCTACGACACTTGGTGGATTCCGATCAAGCCCAATACCGATGCGGCGATGATGGCCGGCATGGCGCACTACATCTTTGCCAACAATCTGCATGACCAGCAATTCATCAATAAATTCTGCATGGGCATGGATGCCGGCACCATGCCCGAATGGGCCGGTAACACGCCCAACGGCAAAGAGAATTTCAAGGACTATATTCTTGGCAAATATGATGGCGTGGCCAAGACGCCGGAATGGGCATCGGAAATCTGCGGCGTGCCGGCGGCCGACATCAAGAAATTGGCGCACATGTACGCCACCACGAAACCGGCGGCGCTAAAGGCCTCCTGGGCGCCGGGCCGCAATGCCTATGGCGAGCAATACAACCGCATGGCGGCGGCCTTGCAGGCCATGACCGGGAATATCGGCATCCTTGGCGGTTGCGCCGAAGGCGTGGGCAAGGCCTGGCACGCGGAGGCGGTGGCCTATCCCTACGATCAATATGCCAACACCTGGTTTGCCTCCATCAAGTCCGACCGCTGGGCGCATTGCGTGCTGAACTATCCGGACGTGAAGCGTGAGGAAATCGGCCTGTGGCCGAGGCAGGATGCGACTGATGGCCTGATTCCCAACATCAAGGGCATCTTCTGGCAGGGCTCCGACTGGTTCAACCAGCTCACCAACATCAACAAGGAAATCGAGGCGATCAAGAAGCTCGAACTCGTGGTGTGCATGGATTCGACCATCACGCCATCCGGGCTGTGGGCGGACGTGCTACTTCCAGTATCCACGCATTTCGAGCGGCATGACGTGGCGCTGCCCTGGTACAAGGGCCATTACTACATCCACCGGCCCAAGGTCATCGAGCCGCTTGGCGAGAGCAAGACCGACTTCCAGATATTCACCGAGCTGGCGTGGCGCATCGGCGGGCAGGCTTTCGGACGCGCGTATAACCCCAAAGCCAACCGCGATTATTTCCACTACGACGATGCCGTCGACGAAGCCTATTTGCGCGAATGGTGGGTGAACAAGGTGATGGCGCATCAGGGCGTGACCATGCCGTGGGAGGAATTCAAGCGGCTGGGGGTGTACAAGTTCAAGCTGGACAAGCCGCATGTGGCCTTCCGCGATCAGATCGAAAACGGCAAACGATTCGATACGCCTTCCGGCAAGATCGAAATACTGAGTACCGAGCTTGCTTACATCGGCGACTGGACCAAGACGAAATACGGCTCGCACATTCCATCGATTCCAAAGTGGATCGAGCCGTGGGAATCACTGAATAGTCCGAAAACGAAGGAATATCCCTTCCATCTGATCTCGCCGCATCCGCGCCATCGCACGCATTCGATTTTCGCCAACTGCTCGTGGCTGCAGGAGACCTTCGAACAGGAATGCACGATCTACACCGGCGATGCAAAAAAACTTGGCGTCGTGACCGGCGACACGGTGGAGGTCTGGAACGAGCGCGGCAAGGTGGTTGTGCCGGTGTATGTCACCGAGCGGGTCATGCCCGGTGTCGTGGTGATCCACGAGGGCGCCTGGATGCAACTGGACGAGAACGGCATCGACCGGGGCGGCAATCCGGATTTTCTCACCCTGGACGAACCCAGCCCGGCCGGATCGTTTGCCTATAACACGGTGCTGGTCAATATCAAGAAGACGGAACTCGAACACAATCCGGGATGGGACAGGACCGCCATATCCCGCTCGCAAGTGTTCCGGCGCGGCGACTAAGGAGGGCGGAAAATGGCCGAGAAAAAGGATCTCGCAAAGATCAAGGAAGCCGTGAAGCGACACAAGAAGGAAGTGTATGTGCCGGTCGTGCCGGAGATGCAGCTTGGCTTCATCCACAACAACGTCGACTGCATTGGCTGCCGCGCCTGCGAAATCGCCTGCAAGGACAAGAACGGGCTGGCGCCAGGGCCGCGGTTCCGTAACGTGATGTATGTCGAGGGCGGCACGTTTCCGAATGTGTACGCTTACAAGGTCAATATGTCCTGCAACCATTGCGCGGAACCGGCATGCCTGCCAACCTGCCCGACCGGCGCGATCTTCAAGCGCAAAAAGGACGGCATCGTTGATATTGACTCCACGCTGTGCATCGGCTGCCGGCGCTGTGAGGCGGCCTGTCCCTATGGCGCGCCGCAGTTCATCCCGGAACGCAACATCGTTTCCAAGTGCAACATGTGCGTGGACGAGATCGACGCAGGACGCAAGCCCTACTGCGTGCAGGCCTGCATGATGCGGGTACTGGATATCGGCGACATCGACAGGCTCAAGGCTGGCACGTGGGTGACCAAGGCCATGGCTTCGCATGAGAAGCCGGTTGGCGCCGTGAAAAATATGGCCAATCCGGAACTGACCAAGCCATCAATCGTTTTTGTCGCCCACAGCAAGGGCAAGGTGGAATAAACATGGATGGCTCGATACCCAACGACCCGCCGCGCGACGATTTGCTCGGGCGGTTTTGCGAGGCGGCTGCCGCGGATTTGCTGACCATGGCCAGCCTGCACCACGCGGAAGCCGGTAACGCGTTATTGTCCACGCTGAAAATCAAGGATTTTCCTGACAGCCTGGGCTTGCGGCTATTCAGGCAGGAAGGCCAGGAAGCCATGCGCTTCATGAAAAAGGCGATCTCCGAGTACACGCCGCCATTGGATCAAGAGCTGCAAGATGAACTGGCGGCGGATTACGCCGCGATCTATCTCAACCACGACTACAGCGCCTCGCCCTTCGAATCGGTGTGGCTGGACGAGGACAAGCTCATCATGCAGGCGCCCATGTTTCAGGTGCGTGAAGCCTATAAACGGCATGGCCTGGGCGTGGCCGACTGGAGAACGCGCTCGGAAGACCATCTGGTCGTGGAACTGCAATTCCTGGCCTGGCTGATGCTGGACACGAAAGACACAAATCTTGGCGAGGCCGCCGCTTTCATGGACGAACATTTGCTCAGGTGGCTGCCCGCGTTTGCCGAGCGCGTGGTCAAGCGATGCTCGATGCCGTTCTATGCCGGCGCGGCCTGGCTGACCTCGGCCTATTGCGATGAATTTCGCGACATGCTGGCGGGCATCTTGGGCGAGCCACGCCCAAGCCGTGAGGAAATCGAAACACGCATGCGGCCGAAACAGGTTGCACAGCCCGTGCCGGTCAAGTTCGTGCCGGGCGTGGCGCCATCGTGGTAAGGATTTTATTGATCGTGTTTACTGACTGGAGAACCCAATGGAGCATCGTACATTTCTTCCCCTGATTTTTGTGGCGGCATGTGCCATTGCCAGTCACGCCCAGGCCAGCGAAGACGTCGCCAAAAAGAATGGATGCATGGCCTGCCACGCGATGGACAAGAAACTGGTGGGCCCATCCTATAAAGACATTGCCGCCAGGTACAAATCAGACAAGAGCGCGGCTGCGACGCTGTCCAGGCATGTGCGAGAGGGCAGCAAAGGCATTTGGGGCGCGACCGCGATGCCTCCGCAAGGCAAGATCGGCGATGCCGACCTTGCCGCCATGATTGACTGGATGCTCAAGCAATAGACAGTCAATCATGGTTGTGCCCGAGCTGAATGCGGAACGTTGCGTTCATGCGGCCTTGCCCAATGCCTCATGCAAGGCGTGTGTTGATGCGTGTCCGCGTTATGCCTGGATTTTGGGAGAGACGGCCTTAAGGTTCAACGAGTACGCCTGCGATGGATGCGGGCTGTGCGCGCCCGCGTGTCCACAACAGGCGATTCATCTGCCAATGGTTTTCGAGCAATGCGAGGCGGCGGGCGAAACCGCCATGATGGCGCATTGCCATCTCAGCGGCGTGAAGAATGAGGCTGGCCAGGTTCCCTGTTTGCACGCCATTGGACTAACCGATGTGCTGCGCGCATGGAGTCATGGCCGGCGCATTTGGATTGTCCGCAGGGGCGACTGCGGAAATTGCAATCGGGCAAAGAACGTGCGGCTGGATGCGCGAGTCACGGCGCTCAATTCCACTCTGTCGGCGCGCGGACTGCCAAAAATCATTTTACGCGACCTTTCGGTGGCGGCCTGGAGCAAGCTTTTGAGCGGTCCGAAAGACAAGGGGAACGAGTCACGCCGCCGCTTTTTTTCCGTGCTTGGAAGACGTCCCGTCAAGGTTCTTGCAGGAAACGGTCTTGATGATGCGGGGGAAAGACCGCGCGCCCCAGGCGATTTTCTGCCAGAAAAACCGGATGCCCCGCTGCCATGGCAGGTACGCATTGATCCGTCACGCTGTACCGCCTGTCATGCCTGTGCTCGCGTGTGTCCGCAAAGCGTTATCGAGCAGGTGGAGGGCGATATGCCTGCGTATCAACTGCATCACCGGCACTGCACAGGCTGTGGTTTGTGCGGGGATGTGTGTGAGCATGACGCGGTTTCAGTGCGCTCATGGGAAATTCCCCGCGATAATCAACTAGCGTTGTGTAACCATCGTTGCAATTGCTGCGGGGCAAATTTTCAGGCGCCGGTTGAGCGAGGAGGCATCGCGACATGCTGGATATGCGTCAGCGCGAGCCAGAAACGAACATTGCGTCAAGTCATGAACTAAATTTTCCAAGGTATGCCAGACGTCTGTTTCCTTGCCAATGGATAGGGCCTGGAAAGCCCGAAGATCACGGCCTTTCGAGCAGCCTGCGAGCTGCCCTCCTCATCATGTGGATCATCCCATTCCGCATATTGATGACCCATCCGAGCGTACCAGTACGCTGTTCCAGGTGTCTCCTTCCGTCTTGTGCAGTACCGCGTGAATCCAGCAGGCGATGGGATCGTGTTCGTCCTGCTGCGCGATCTCGTGCGCCAGTCTTCGGCCAGCGCGGCATCTAAGGCCAAAACAAGTTTCTCGACAGTCATGCCAATATTTTAAAAAGTATTCGAGCTCAGATCTCCACCTGCGTGCCCAGCTCAATCACGCGGTTGGGGGGTATCTTGAAGAATTCCATGGCGGATTCTGCGCTTCTGGACATCCAGGCAAAGAGTTTCCCGCGCCAGATGGCCATTCCGGGAAGCTTGCCGGGAATGAGGGTTTCCCGGTTGATGAAAAAGGAAGTTTCCATCATCTGGAATGCAAGTCCCTTGTCGGCGCAAAGCTCCAGCGCGCGCGGAATGTCCGGTTCGTCCTTGAACCTGTAGCGCACGATCATGCGCCATGCGCCGTGGCCAAACTCTTGGAGTTCGACCCGTTCGGCTTCGGGCACGCTAGGCACTTCAAGTCCAAACCGCATTCTTATGCGGGAGAATTTCAACAGCCTGTTAATTTGCATATGGCAGGCGGTCGGCTGTGGCTTTTTGGTTCATGTCCAGCCGCGTGCCGCGCACGGTCAACTTCACTTCATCCAGAACCTTGCCCTGGGAATCCAAAAGCGCAAGGGCATGGATGCCGGGAACCGGCGTCCAGCGCAAGCTGCCGTCCGCCTGACTCTGCATGAGCTGATCGTTCATCTTCCACTGGAACCCCGCGATCTGGGGTTGGGCGGCAAAACGCACTACTTGTCTGCTTGCCGGAATATCCGGGTCAAGCGCGAGGATGGCGCCATTTCCCGGGCCGACGATGCGCG
>CAZVBY010000090.1:0-7834 GCA_964625895.1 uncultured Thiobacillus sp. | reverse complement strand
CCTTCGCAGATGTCCTTGTTGAAGCGGCTGATGACGATGCCGACTTTCAGCCCGCTGCCGTTGTAGGCGGGGTCGAGTTCGGAAAATTCGTTGGTGTTGGTTCCCATGATCTGTTCCTTTACGCGTGTTCGAGATAGCCGGTGACTTCCAGGCCAAAGCCGTCCATGGCGGGCATTTTGCGCGGGCTGGCCAAGAGTTTCATTTTGCCCACGCCGATGTCTTTCAGAATTTGCGCGCCAATGCCGTAGTCGCGCAGATCGACCTTGTGCGAGGCGGCGGGCTGGGCAGGCGGGTTGACACGACCCAGCAGCGCGTCGGCGGTTTCCGGGCGATGTAATAAAACCAGCACGCCGCTTTGCGACTCGGCGATGCGTTCCATCGCGCCCATGATCGGCCAGCTGTGGCCGCTGCCGCTGACGTTGATGAAGTCCATCACGCTCAAAGGCTCGTGCACGCGCACCAGGGTTTCCTTGTCTGCGTGAATCTCACCCTTGACCAGCGCCAGATGGGTTTCGCGGTTGGTGCTGTCACGGTAGGCAAGCAGGCGGAAAGCGCCATACACGGTTTGAATCAGGCGGTCGGCCACGCGCTCGACCAGGCTTTCGGTCTGGTTGCGGTAGTGGATCAGGTCGGCAATCGCGCCAATCTTGAGCCCATGTTCCTGTGCAAACGGAATCAGATCCGGCAGGCGTGCCATGGTGCCGTCGTCTTTCAGAATTTCGCAGATGACCGAGGCAGGTTCCAGACCCGCCAGTTGCGCCAGATCGCAACCCGCTTCGGTGTGCCCCGCACGCACCAGCACACCGCCAGGTTGCGCGCGCAGCGGGAAGATGTGGCCGGGCTGGATGATGTCGGTGGGCTTGGCCTCGCGGGCGACTGCGGCCTGGATGGTGACGGCGCGATCTTGCGCCGAAATGCCAGTGGTCACGCCTTCCGCCGCTTCGATGGAAACGGTGAAGGCGGTGCCATGCGGCGTCTGGTTGTCAGTGACCATTTGCTTCAAACCCAGTTGACGGCAACGCGCATCGGTCAGCGTCAGGCAAATCAAGCCACGCCCGTACTTGGCCATGAAGTTGATGGCTTCGGGCGTGGCAAACTCGGCGGCCATGACCAGATCGCCTTCGTTCTCGCGGTCTTCTTCGTCAACCAGCACGACCATGCGGCCTGCTTTGAGTTCGGCAATGATTTCGGTGGTGGGGGACAGGCTCATGTTGATTTTTCAGTTGGGTGTGTTCATGAATTGGGTCAGGCGCTCGACATAGCGCGCGACCATGTCGATTTCCAGATTGACGCGGCTGCCGGGCTTGAGGTGTTTGAGCGTGGTGTGCGCCAGCGTGTGCGGAATGAGGTTGATGGCAAAACGCACACCGGAAACCGTGTTCACGGTGAGCGACACACCTTGCACAGTGATGGAACCCTTGGCCGCGATATAGCGCGCCAGATTTGCCGGCGCGTCGATTTCCAGCCGGTGCGATTCGCCTTCGGGTTGAAATACCGCCACCGTGCCCACGCCGTCCACATGGCCGGACACGATATGCCCGCCCAGTCGGTCAATTGGGCGCATGGCTTTTTCCAGATTCACTTCGGCATCGGGCAAAAACCCGGTGGTGCAGCGCAGGGTTTCGGCGGAGACATCGACGGTGAATGTGGCGTCGGTCAGCGCAATTACCGTAAGACACACGCCGTTGACGGCGATGGAGTCGCCCAGGCTCACGTCGGATAAATCCAGATTGCCGCTTTTGATCACCATGCGCGCATCGCTGCCGCGCGTTTCGATCTGGTGGAGTGTTCCGACAGCCTGAATGATTCCGGTGAACATGGGTTAAAGAGCAGAAATACGTGAAGAATCGTTATTTTAGCAGGCCAGCGCGCATAAAAATCGGCCATTTCAGTGATCGCGTCTGTTGCGGGTTACCCCATCCCGTTGCAAGCCGGGTCGCCAGCGCGGGCAAGGGGTCTTCGCCAGTGGCGGCCTGGTAGCGTTTGACCGCTGACCAGGTGGCAAGATAGGCCAGCAGCCGGGGCAGGTTCCATTCCACTTCAATGAAAAAGTCCGGCGCGGAGATTTCCGCAAAGGGAAACGCCAGCGTGCGGTAACGGTCGTCGATCAGCTTGCGTTCTGGCGGCCAGTACGCGCCGAGGGTGGCTGCGTAAAAATCCAGAAAAACTGCGTCCATGTCGCCGGGCAATACCAGCCGCCCATAGCCAAACAGGGCAATCACGCCGCCGGGTTTGAGCACGCGCAGCACCTCGGCATAAAACGCGGGCAGGTCAAACCAGTGCGCGGCTTGCGCCACGGTGATGAGATCAATGCTGGCTGGCGCCAGCGCGCTGTTTTCGGCGGGCGCAATGGCAAAGCGCACATTGCTTGTGCCGCTGGCGCTGGCAATCTGCGCTGCGCTGGCATCGGTGGCCATGACTTGGCGGAAATGCGGTGACAAGCCCGCAGCCGCCTGGCCGCTGCCGGTCGCGCAATCCCAGGCGGTCTCATGTTGCGCGCACTGCAAGGCCAGCCAGGCAAACAGGTTTTGCGGATAGCTTGGGCGGAACTCGGCGTACTGCGCCGGGGCGTCAGAAAAGTGATCCTTGAAATTCACCACGGCAGGCTCAAACCTTGCGCCAGACAAACTTGAGATCGCCGCCTGCCATGCGCTGGTCATGCAGTTTCCAGTTGAGGCGATTCTGCATGGCGGCGGGTTCGGGCAGGTCAAACAGCGGGCGGGCGCCAGACCCCAGCAAACACGGCGCGACATACTGCACCCATTCATCCGCCATGCCTTGCGCAATCAGCGCGCCGTTCAGGCGCGGGCCGGCTTCGGTGAGGATTTCATTCATGCCTTTTTGCGCCAGACGCGAAAGCAGGGCGTGCAGGTTGACCCGGCCATCATCGCCCGGCAGGCAAAGGATTTCCGCGCCTGCGGCTTCCAGCGCGGCGATTTTTTTTGCTTCGGGATATACGCAGGCAATGATGGTTTTGGCGCCCTGCAAGATTTTTGCATCGGACGGCGTTTGCAGGCGGGAATCGACAATGACCTTGAGCGGCTGGCGCGTGGTTTCCACGCCGCGCACGTTCATGCCGGGGTTGTCCGCCAGCACCGTGCCAATGCCGGTGAGAATGGCGCAGGAACGCGCACGCAAGGCGTGCACATCCGCGCGCGCGGCATCCCCCGTAATCCATTTTGATTCGCCGGAAGACAGCGCGGTTTTGCCATCCAGGGACGATGCGGTTTTGATGCGCACATAAGGGTGGCCGTACACCATGCGCTTGATAAAGCCCGCGTTCAGATCGTGCGCTTCTGCCGTCATCAGGCCGTGTTCGACCTGGATGCCCGCCGCCTTGATGCGCGCCAGCCCCTTGCCCGCCACGTTCGGGTTGGGATCCTGCATGGCCGCCACCACCCGCGCCACGCCCACGCCAATCAGCGCGTCCGCGCACGGCGGCGTGCGGCCGTGGTGCGAACAGGGTTCGAGCGTGACGTACACCGTTGCCCCCGACGAGGCCGGGCCTGCCTGCATCAGCGCATGGACTTCGGCGTGCGGCGAACCGGCTTTTTCATGCCAACCTTCGCCAATGATTTGTCCATTCTTGACAATGACACAGCCAACGCGCGGATTGGGCGTGGTGGTGTAAAGCCCGCGCTCAGCCAGGCGCAGCGCGCGAGACATATACAAGTGATCATCAGCGGTGAATTGATTCATGGGAAATGCTTAACCACAGAGGTACAGAGACACAGAGGTAGTGATGAGTGGCATTTTTCTGCGCCTCCGTGTCTCTGTGGTGAATCGCTTTTACTTGAACAAATCATCCACGCCCGGCGGCGGGGATTTTTCCAGATCCTTCAGCACATCGCGGAAATCGTCCGCGTCCTGGAAGCTCTTGTACACCGAGGCAAAACGGATATAGGCCACCTTGTCCAGGCGCTTCAATTCCAGCATGACCAGTTCGCCCAGTTGACGCGACGGGATTTCGCGCTCGCCCAGGCTCAACAGTTTCTGCCGGATGCGCTGGATCGCCTCGTCCACCAGCTCGGTGGAAACCGGACGCTTGTGCAATGCGCGGCCGAAGCCTTCGCGCAGCTTGTCTTCGGAAAACTCTTCCCGGAAGCCGCTGTTCTTGACGATCTGCGGCAGGCGGATATCCGCCGTTTCAAAGGTCGTAAATCGCTTGTCGCAGGCCAGACAGCGCCGCCGGCGGCGAATTGTGTCGCCGTTTTCGTTGACGCGGGAGTCTACGACCTGGGTGTCGGGGTGGCCGCAAAAAGGACACTTCATCTGTCGCCCTTTCTTGCCTGCTGCGCCCCACGTTTGCTTTGTCGCGTGCTCGCTCGGTCGTCGCTGTACCCATACGTACTATCTCCTCCCTCGCTGCGCGGCTTCGCGCAATCGAGGGTGCTCGCGACGGCAATCAAGGGCGACAGCGGGGCTGGCAAGACTTAATTCCCGTAAACCGGAAATCTGGCCGTCAGCTTCGCTACTTCGCCTTTCACGCGGTTGATGACGGCTTCGTCATTGGGTGCGTCGAGCACGTCGGCGATGAGGTTGGCCAGCTGTTCGGCTTCGAGTTCTGTAAAGCCGCGGGTGGTCATGGCCGGGGTGCCGATGCGGATGCCGCTGGTGACGAAGGGCTTCTGCGGATCCTTCGGAATGGCGTTCTTGTTGACGGTGATATGCGCGCGGCCCAACAGCGCCTCGGCGTCCTTGCCGGTCAGGTTCTTGGGTTGCAGGTCGACCAGAAACACATGCGATTCGGTGCGGCCGGAAACGATGCGCAGGCCGCGTTCCTGCAACACCTTGCACATCACCAGCGCATTGGCGGCGACCTGCTCCTGATAATGCTTGAATTCCTTGCTGGCGGCTTCCTTGAACGCGACGGCCTTGCCGGCGATAACGTGCTCGAGCGGACCGCCCTGCAGGCCGGGGAAGATGGCGCTGTTGATGGCTTTTTCGTGCTCGGCTTTCATCAGGATGATGCCGCCGCGCGGGCCGCGCAGGGTCTTGTGCGTGGTGGAGGTGACCACGTCGGCATGTGGCACCGGGTTGGGGTAGACGCCGGCGTAGTGCGCCATGTCCACCATGAAAATGGCGCCGATTTCCTTGGCGATCCGGGCAAAGCGTTCGAAATCAATGCGCAGCGCGTAAGCTGAAGCGCCAGCGATGATGAGCTTGGGTTTGTGCTCACGCGCCAGCGCTTCCATTTTCGGGTAATCGATTTCTTCCTGTTCATTAAGCCCGTAAGCCACGACGTTGAACCACTTGCCGCTCATGTTGAGCGCCATGCCGTGGGTGAGGTGGCCGCCTTCGGCGAGGCTCATGCCCATGATGGTGTCGCCGGGCTTCAAGAAGGCCATGAACACGGCCTGGTTGGCCTGCGAACCGGAATTGGCTTGCACGTTGGCGGCTTCCGCGCCGAACAGCGCCTTTACGCGGTCAATGGCCAATTGTTCGACGATGTCCACGTATTCGCAGCCGCCGTAGTAGCGCTTGCCGGGATAGCCTTCGGCGTACTTGTTGGTGAGTTGCGAACCCTGCGCTTCCATGACCGCCGGGCTGGTGTAATTCTCCGAGGCAATCAGTTCGATATGTTCTTCCTGACGGCGGGTTTCGGACTGGATCGCGGCCCACAGTTCTGGATCGACGGTGGCGAGGGTGTTCTGGCGGGAAAACATGGGATGACCTGATGAATTTGCGAAAGCTGCAATTCTACCAGTCAAGGCAGGCTTCAAAGAATGGGCCTCTCAGACCGGTAACCCGGATGACGTAATCCATCGAGATGGCTGAACCCGGATTAGCCAAGGCGACCCTGCGGGCCTACGCGAGTCCTGGCGGCGGTTTTGCGGCGTCTTGCCACCCCCGCTTCGCGCCCATAGTCGTGGATATGCGCTTGGCGCGGGTGCGGCAATCCACTCGCAAACCCCCTCGCCATGCCCTCACGTCCTAATGGATAATCCGGGTTGAATTTTTTTAATCAGGACATATCTCTGTTTCTGTATTTATGTGTGAATAAATATCTTTTATTTTTGACTACGAAAGGAGTAAACCATGAGCGGTCTGATTCCCGGTTTCAATGTCGATGGCGTGGTGACGATCAATCGCGTCATTCTCAAGCCTGAATACAGCGTGGATGACCTGCAGGAACGCGTGGCCTACCTGTGCGAAAACGTCAAAACCTACCATTCCGATACCGGTTTTGTCGGCGGTTTTGTCGCGCTGAATTCCGGCGCGGTCTCCAACGAGGGATCGACAGTGGGGCAGGCGGTGGATAGCCCGCTGGCCGGCAAGGAAGCGCTGATCGTCACTTTCTGGCAGTCGTTTGAATACCACGAAAAATCGCATCAGAGCGAAACTTTCCAGCCCCTGTTCAAGCAGGTTCTGGAGTTGTGTGAAAACGGCAATGAAGAAATTGCCTACAGCATGCTGTGGAGCGGCAAGGCCTATAGCGCTGAAGAAGCCGCAGAAGCACGCGCAGTGAAGGAAAAGTACTCGAAGGTTGGATAACATCATCCAGGATGCCGATTCAACAGGCGGCATGTGCTGCCTGTTTTGTTTTTGCGGCTCTTGTGTAAACGCTGATTTATTCGCTCACGCGAAACATCAGCAGAAAATTTCCGCGGCGCATGTCCGCGAAAATTTGCGCTTTCAATGACTTGCGTCATTGAGCGGCAAGCCGATTCTCGGCTTGCAAGGGAAGCACCGAATAAATCAGTGCTTCCCAAATAATCCGGGATAATTCCCCTGTTCAGTCACGGGAGACTCAAGACATGTCCAGAAGAGATTTCATCAAGGGCGCTGGCGCCGGGTTGCTGGGTGGTGTGTTGCCTGCTGCCCGAGCGGCCGACCTGCCCACCCTCAACTGGCGCCTGGCCTCCAGCTTTCCAAAAAGTCTCGACACGATTTTCGGCGCGGGCGAGGTCATGGCCAAACGCGTCGCGCAGATCACCGGCGGCAAGTTCAACATCCGCGTGTTTCCGGCGGGCGAACTGGTGCCGGGTTTGCAGGTGCTGGATGCCGTCCAGGCCGGCACGGTCGAGGCGGGCCACACCGCTGGCTATTACTATGTCGGCAAGAACATGGCGTTTGCCTTCGATACCGCGCTGCCATTTGGTCTCACGGCACGTCAGCAAAATGCCTGGATGTATGCCGGCGGCGGCATGGCTTTGCTGCGCGATTTCTACAAAGGCTACAACGTCCTGCAGTTTCCCGGCGGCAACACGGGCACGCAGATGGGTGGCTGGTTCCGCCGCGAGATCAAATCGCTGGCGGATTTGCGCGGGCTGAAAATGCGCATTCCCGGCATCGGCGGCAAAATCATCGGCAAACTCGGTGGCGTGCCGCAGACATTGCCAGGCTCGGATATTTATCCCGCGCTGGAACGCGGCGCGCTCGATGCCGCCGAGTGGGTCGGTCCCTACGACGACGAGAAGCTGGGCTTTCAACGCATCGCCAAGCATTATTACTACCCCGGCTGGTGGGAAGGCGGCCCGCAACTGTCCTTCATCATCAACCTGCAAAAATGGAATGCATTGCCCGATCCCTACAAGGCCGCGCTGGAAGCCGCCTGTGCCGAAGCCAACGTGCGCATGCTGGCCGAATACGATGCCAAGAATCCGGCGGCCCTCATGCGGCTGGTGCAGCAAGGCGTGAAACTCCATGCCTATCCCAAGGACGTCATGCTCGCCGCCCGCCGCACCGCATTCGCGCTTTACGAAGAAGAAGCCGGCAAGAATCCTGCCTTCAAGACCCTGTACGACCAATGGAAAAAATTCCGCGACGCCGAAATCCAGTGGTTCAAGATTGCAGAAGGGCCGTACCAGAATTTTCTTTACTACGTTAAATA
>CAZVBY010000089.1:0-7943 GCA_964625895.1 uncultured Thiobacillus sp. | reverse complement strand
GCAAGCTCGGTCAACTGTCCGCGCCACAACCCGAAGTCATCGCCACCGCCAACATTGGCTGCCTTACCCATCTGCAAAGCGGCGCGCAGATCCCCGTGGCGCACTGGATCACCCTGCTGTTTTGACGGGAATTGCCCTGTCAGTGGCCTGACGGCTCGGGCGCCATGGCCTGCACACCCAGTTCGAGTACCGCCATGGCGTAATAAGAGGAACGGTTATAGCGGGTCAGTGCGAAAAAATTCCGGCTGCCCAGGATATAGACGCTCTCCGCCTCGCCATTCTGCAATTCAACCAGGGCGTATTTTTCCCAAAGCGGCAACGGCGTTTGCGGACGGGCGCCATAGAACATCAGTTGCTGATAGGTGAAGGTCGGGATGATGTCCGGCGCGAGCAGGGTTGCCATCTGCGGCTGCGCGCCGGTCAGTTCCACTTCCGCCGTTGGCGCAAGTTGCGGCACCCACCCATGTCGCGCGAGAAAACGCGCGACCGAGCCGATTGCATCGGCCGGGTCAAACAAATCAAGGTGCCCGTCGCCATTGAAATCGGTGCCATGCAAGTGGATGTTTTCCGGCATGAACTGCGGCAGGCCGATAGCACCGGCGTAAGAGCCGGTCACTTTAAGCGGATCGCACTGCTCCTTCGCGCACCACTGGAAGAAATGCGCCAGTTGTTCGCGAAAATAGGCCGAGCGATCTTTCCCATCCACGACAGGGTAGTCGAAGGCCAGCGTGGCCAGCGCGTCGACGACGCGATAACGCCCGGTGTCGCGGCCGTAAAAGGTTTCCACGCCAAGGATGCCGAGAATCACCTCCACCGGAACGCCATACTGCTGACTGGCCCGGGCCAGTTGTGCCGCATGTCGCTGAGCGAAAGCGCGGCCGGCGTCGATGCGGGCAGGCTCGATGAAACGCTGTCGGTAGACCTGCCAATTCTTGCGTTGTCCGGCAGGAAAAGGCCGGACGGCGCGGCGCACCGATTCAAGCTTGCGGGCCTGCCCAAGCGCCTGACGAACCCAGTCCGCGTCCAGGCCGCGTGCCGCCATGTCATCAGCGAAAGCAGCGGTTTCCATACGGTTGGCGTAGGTTTCCACCAGCGGCGCGGGCGGTTTGAGCATTTTTTTGCGCACGGGCTTCTTGGGCGCGGCGTGGATATCTGCATTCAGGCCTGCAAGAAATATCAGCAGAAAGGGAATCAACACCCATTTCGCCTTCATGTCGGCTTTCTCATGCTTCGGTGCCGCGGTTGACATTGACGAACGCCGCCACCTTGGGAAAATACACGGCCGCCGCATCCAGCCGTGCCAGAAACCCCTTGACGCTGCGCCCACCGCCGGCAAGATACGCGTCGAGTTTTGACAAACTGCTTTTGTTCAGCAGCAGGATGGCAGGATGTTCCCGCTCGTCATCGCAGGCAAACACGGCGTTGCGGCCATTGAGATTTTCCGCCAGATGCCGCACCAGGTTTTCTGGCAAGTGTGGAACATCGCAGGGCACGGCAACCAGCCAGTCGTGGCGAGCCGCACGCAATCCCTCGGTCAGCCCCGCCAGCGGCCCCTGGAAACCGGGCAGCGTGTCCGGCAATACGGTAAAACCTCGACGGGTATAGTTTTCCAGATTGCGGTTGGCGGAAATCAGCAATTCATCAACCTGCGACACCAGTCGCTCGATGACCTGGTCGACAAGCGGACGCCCGCCATATTCAACCAGGCCCTTGTCGCGGCCGCCCATGCGCCTGCCTTCGCCGCCCGCAAGGATGAGGCCCGTGATGAGAAACGGCATCCTATCCACGTTTCTGGTAAAGCCAAAAGCGCTCGTTTCGATCGCCCGGCCGGGCCCCCTCCCAGCGCTTGGCCCAGCCAGCACCCGGCGCCGCTTCCTTGCGGCTTTTTCGATAGACCAGCAGCCAGTCACAATCCTGACCTGGCTTGAGCGCCTTACCGGTGTGGTAAGCCAGCAGCCGGATTTGCAGGGCATTGAGGTTTTTCGTGTTCAGGCAATCCGCTTTGGCGGCAACTTCGTTGACGCGTTGCGCCATGCCGGAATAGCTGAGCCGGGCATCCAGCGGGCGTAAAAACAACGCCGACAACAGGCACCAGACAAAGGTCATCCCCGCTGCCCACACGAGTACCGGCCGCTGCGGCTGGCGCGGTTGGCGCTTGAGCCAGGTGAGCCAACCAATCCAGGCAGCCGTCACGACCAAGCCAAACGTCAGCGCCAGCGGCCGCAAGCCATCGCTGTCCATCCCCAGTTTGACGAGCCGACGGGCCATTTGCGCCGGCCAGCCGACATCCAGCGCGCTCCAGTACACCCAGAACAACAAGCCGAAAAAACTGAAGACCATGATCGAAAACCACAACAGGGCATTGGCCGCGCCGCGCCGCAAGTCAATCAGTCCGGCGCTGGCCAGCAACGCAAGCGGCGGCAGCAGGATGATGGCCTGCAATTGCTCGGTGCCCGTGCGCAGGCTGAGCGCCAGCAGGGTGACAAGAAAAACCCCCAGTGGCATCCACAAATTTGCCGTATCCCAGCCGCCGCGGCGCAGGCGATAGACAGCCCAACCCGCCAACGGCCACGCCGGCCACGCAAACCAGGTCAGGGCGTTAACGAAATACAGCGGGTTGTATTTTGCAGGCGTGCCCAAAAAAACCAGTCCTTCCACGGCTTGCCGCCAACCTGCCACAAACCGTTCGGGATAGGCATGCTGCACACTCAACAGCCACATGACCGACAGCGCGAACAACACGGTCAGGGCAAACCACGAACCGCCAATGCGAGAAGAGGTGCGCCAGCTTGGAAACAGGATGGGGAGAATCAGGAGCGCGCTGGCCAGCACCAGCGCTTCGAGCCAGGCGCCGGAAAGCAGCAGACCAGCAAGGCCCAATCCCGCCAGACCGCCACCCAACAAGGGTTGTTGAAGCATGCGCGCCAGACCGTAGACAAACAAGGCGGCGGCGGCCAGTTGCGCGGTATAGGGATTGATTTCGTGCACGGGCACCAACAGTCCCATGCACCCAAGCAAGGCCAACGCCGCCAGCCAGCCGGTTTCCTGGCCATACAGGCGACGCGCCGTCAACGCGGTCAACCCTAATGCCAGCGCAGCAAATATGCCGCTGGCAAGACGCACGGCATCATGCAGGGGCAAGAATGGGGAAAACAGCTCAGCGCTGGTTTGGGCAAGCCAATAATACAGCGGGAAGGCGCCCGCCCCGTCAGAAGAGGGCGCGGGAAACAACCAGTCGGACTGCTCGCGCGCAGCGAGCAAGCGGGCAAAGGTCTCGGCGTCCGGACCCTTCCACGGGGCGTGGCCAATCAGTCCCGGCAATAGCCAGGCGGCGCAAAGGCCCAACAGCCAATAAGCCGCCGGCAACCGGATCACTGAACGATCTTGAGTAACTGACCCGGCCTGGGTTCGCCAGACGGGTACAGGTCATTCATCAGCCGCAACTGGCCTTCAGCACTGGCGCCAAGGGGCGACTGGCTGGCCAGTTGCGCCATGGTCATGCCCGGCTGGGCCTGGATGACGCGAATCACATAAGGCCGCGCCGCTTGCCGCTCTTGTGGCGAGATGGCCCGGAAACTGTTGATGGAGTCCTTCAGCACCGTGCGATTCTGGTTATAAATCGTGCCGTCCCTGGCCATGCCGGCCAGGAGATATTGCGCATTATTGAAATTGATCGCCGCCACCAGCACCGGCTTGCCTTGTTGCGCCCCGGCAGCAAACGCTGCCGGATTGCCGTTGACGTTGCCCTGTTCATAGCGTGCGCCCTGATCCAGCTTCAAGGCCTTTTGCAGGGTATCCATCGGCTGCGCATTCTTGGGGCCGGGCTTGAGCTCGACCAGCGCCGTGCTTTGCGGATTGATAGCCACCACCCGATCCGGCTGGTTCTGCACTCGCCAACCCGGCGGGAACTGCACAGCAATGCCGAGCTTCTCATGCAACAGGGCATTGTTGCGAATGACGCCCTGTTCGGGGCTATCGCCAAAATACACGCCATTCATCGCCTGAATGAACGCCTCCCGCCCCTCCCTCGGGTTGGCGACCTTGTATTTGTTGGCCTCACCAACCACCTGTTTCAAGCGGGCGTCATTGCTGGGGTGCGTATCGAACAGTCCGTGGTACCGGCGAGGCTCGCGGCCTTCTTTCTTGGCCAGTTCAATGTCGTAGAGTTCCTGGTTCTTCAACACGCCAATGACTTCCACCATGGCTTGCGGGTTGTAGCCGGTCTTGGCCAGATATTCGGCGCCCAGGCGGTCGGATTCCAGTTCGTGCTCGCGTCCGTAACCGGCGACAATGGACTGACTCAGTTGCTGCAGCAAGGTCGCGCTTGCCTGATTGTTCATTCCTGGCACCAGAATGGAGCCCAGAATCGCCCCCAGACCCGCCGCCGTCGCGGCGCTTTGCTGCCGCACACCGTGTCGCGCGGTGACATGGCCGATCTCATGGCCCAGCACACCGGCCAGCTCGGCCTCGGAATTGAGGTAAGCCATAATGCCGCGCGTGACATAGATATAGCCACCGGGCAGTGCGAAGGCGTTGACGTCCGGGCTGTCCACCACGGTGAAATGCCAGTTCAGGTTGGTTCGGTGGCTTTTGGCGGCCAGTTCCTTGCCCACGCGCGAAACATAGGACTGCAACTGCGCGTTCTCCACCACGCCGTATTCCTGCAACACTTCCTTGTGCCCTTGCGCGCCCATCTGGATTTCCTGCTGCTCGCTCATCAGCACGAAATCCTTGCCACCAGAGACTGGGTTCTGGGCGCAATGTGTCAGCAACAGCACCCCCGCCAGGGCGGTAACGGAACGGCGTATCACGGGACGGCTCATGTCGGGAAACCTTATCAAACTGGAAAAAAGGCGATGATACCGCTCAGACAACGCCGCATAAACCCGGTTCTCCCCGGATTTACATTGATTCTGGCTTTTGTCTCGATGAAAAAACGGAAAGCGGGCCCTGCTCGAATACAACAGGGCAGCCAAGGCTGCCGCTGTCCCAAATGCAAAAGGCAGCCAAGGCTGCCTTTACAGGATGATCCAGCGAAGCGCCCTTACTTCTTGGCGTAGCGCTGGCGGAATTTCTCGACGCGTCCAGCGGTATCAACGATCTTCTGCTTGCCGGTATAGAACGGATGGCATTCGGAACACACTTCCACATGCAGGCCCTTGCCTAGCGTGGAGCCGGTCTTGAACGTGTTGCCGCAGGAGCAAACCACATCGATTTCAGTGTAAGCGGGATGAATCTCGGGTTTCATGGGGAAATATCCTTTAATCAAATTCCGCGGCGAGTACGCAGAAGGCCGCACAATATAAATGAAATCAGCCGCTTACGCAAGTCTGGCCTTGCCGCGAGCGAAAACGGCCCAAGCGTTATCGGACATGAAGCACGCTACTTGCCCGACCGCATGGAATCGAAGAACTCGCCGTTGTTCCTGGTGGCGCGCATCTTGTCCAGAAGAAATTCCATCGCTGAAGGGTACGGCGTGAAGCGAGGAGCCTCGGCACGTGCGACCGCGTAACGCCGTGATCTGGAAGTCACCTACTTGCCCGACCGCATGGAATCGAAGAACTCGCCGTTGTTCTTGGTGGCGCGCATCTTGTCCAGAAGAAATTCCATCGCTTCCAGATCATCCATGTTGTACAACAACTTGCGCAGCACCCAGACCTTTTGCAGCACATCATGCGGCAGCAGCAATTCTTCACGGCGGGTGCCGGAGCGGTTGACATTGATGGCGGGGTAGACCCGCTTCTCGGCCATGCGCCGGTCAAGATGGATTTCCATGTTGCCGGTGCCCTTGAATTCTTCGTAGATCACGTCGTCCATGCGGCTGCCGGTATCGATCAGCGCAGTCGCGATGATGGTCAGGCTGCCACCCTCTTCGATGTTGCGCGCGGCGCCGAAGAAGCGCTTGGGTTTCTGCAGCGCGTTGGCATCCACGCCGCCTGTCAGCACTTTGCCTGAGGCAGGCTGCACCGTGTTGTAAGCGCGGGCCAGACGGGTGATGGAGTCGAGCAGGATGACCACATCCTTCTTGTGTTCGACCAGGCGCTTGGCCTTTTCGATCACCATTTCCGCCACCTGCACGTGCCGGCTGGCAGGTTCGTCAAAGGTGGAGGCCACAACTTCGCCGCGCACCATGCGGCTCATCTCCGTCACCTCCTCCGGGCGCTCGTCGATCAGCAAAACAATCAACTCCACTTCGGGATGATTGGAAGTGATCGCATGGGCAATGTGCTGGAGCATCACGGTCTTGCCCGACTTGGGGCTGGCCACCAGCAGGCCGCGCTGGCCCTTGCCGATGGGCGCGATGATGTCGATGACGCGGCTGGTGACATTTTCCTCGGCGCGAATGTCGCGTTCCAGCTTGAGTGGCTTGTCCGGATGCAGCGGCGTCAGGTTCTCGAACAGGATCTTGTTCTTGGCCGCCTCGGGAGTTTCCTTGTTGACCGTATCCAGCTTGCTGATGGCGAAATAGCGTTCGCCATCCTTGGGCGTGCGAATCTCGCCGTCGATCGCGTCACCCGTATGCAGGTTGAAGCGGCGGATTTGCGAGGGCGATACATAAATGTCGTCCGGGCTGGCGAGATACGAGGTATCGGGCGAGCGCAGAAAACCGAATCCGTCCGGCAACACTTCCAGCACTCCGCCGCCATAAATGCTTTCGCCTTTCTTGGCGTGATTTTTCAGGATGGCGAACAGCAATTCCTGCCGCCGCATCCGGTTGGCGTTGTCGATGCCATTGGCGGTGGCCATTTCCACCAGTTGCGTCACGTGATACTGCTTGAGTTCGGAAAGGTGCATGGATGTCGTGCGGTCGCAGCCGGAGAAAGATGAAGGGGAGGGGTTGGGAGAACCCGTCCGCGAGCGCGGACGGGGAATTTGTATTTGTGTTACGGCGGAAAGCGCGTTGGACTTAAATTTAGTTTGCTTAAATGTTGCTGTCAACAAATGCCGTCAATTGGGACTTGGACAAGGCGCCGACCTTGGTGGCCTCGACATTGCCGTTCTTGAAAATCATCAGGGTGGGAATGCCGCGGATGCCGAACTTGGGCGGGGTGGCCTGATTTTCATCGATATTGAGTTTGCAGACCTTGAGCTTGCCGGTGTATTCCTTGGCAACTTCGTCCAGCACCGGCGAAATCATCTTGCACGGGCCGCACCAGTCGGCCCAGTAATCGACCAGCACCGGCAACGGCGATTGCAATACCTCCTGCTCGAACGAGGCATCGGAGATGTAATGAATGTGTTCACTCATGATTTGAGGGCTCCTGACGGGAAACTTGAATTGCCTGAATGCGGCGACAGCGGAATATTCGGGAAAAGTGTCTACGGCCTTAAACTAGCAAAACCGGATGGATGGCATTATGCTAACCGAAAATCTCCGAAAATTGAAAGCGTCTGTCACTCTGACCGCTTTTGCCTCCCTGACCGGACTTGAATTCAAGAACCATGACCTACGTCGTTACCGAACCGTGCATCAAGTGCAAATATACCGACTGCGTGGATGTTTGCCCCGTGGACTGTTTCCGCGAAGGCGAGAATTTCCTCGTGATCGACCCGGATGAGTGCATCGATTGCACGCTATGCGTGGCCGAGTGCCCGGTGGAAGCGATTTTCGCTGAGGACGACTGCCCAGAGGAGCAACGCCATTTTCTTGAAATCAACGCCGAGCTGGCCAAGAAATGGAAACCCATCATCGAAAGCAAGTCCGCCCTGTCGGATGCAGATGAATGGGCCAAGGTGAAGGACAAGCTGCAACACCTGGTGAAGTGAGCATCACCGGGGTCTCGCGGATTGCCATTGCCGGCCGGGACCTGAGCGAAGCGACCGCTCGCTACCTATGCGCGCAACACGCGAATCTTCTGCCTGATCTTTCCGGTCTGGTCGTGCTGGTGCCCAACCACCGCGCCGGGCAGGATTTCGCCCGGGCGCTGGCGCGCGAAGCCGGC
>CAZVBY010000088.1:0-7955 GCA_964625895.1 uncultured Thiobacillus sp. | reverse complement strand
AATGCGCGGCTTCGTTGGGGGTATAGCTCAGCTGGGAGAGCGCTTGCATGGCATGCAAGAGGTCAGCGGTTCGATCCCGCTTACCTCCACCAAGAAAAATTTTTACGATGCATAAGCTGGGTGTCATCAGCGTGTTGGCTGGCCTGGTTTCAAGCATCGTCGGTCTGATCGTCGGCTTTACACTGGCCATCGGATCCGGAACAGGCGAGCAATGGTTTACGCTGGTTCCATTTGGTTTTGTGTTGTTGCTGCTGGGCGTGACCCTCACGCAACTCGGCAAGAAATAAACAAGCTGTAACAGAAGCCTCTTCTGTCCCCATCGTCTAGAGGCCTAGGACACCGCCCTTTCACGGCGATAACCGGGGTTCGAATCCCCGTGGGGACGCCATATAAAACAAGGGCTTACCGGTTGGTAAGCCCTTGTTCTTTGTTTGTGTCCCCCAGATGTCCCTAACGTGTTCCGTGGCCTCCATGCCGTTCGCCATGAAAACTTGTCGAAAAAAGCCAGACTGACCGCGTAATTAGAAGCGGCATTCAAAACCGGAAAATCCGAACATTTGTTATTTCACCGCACCAGAGAATCCATCGGTATGCGGGTATGTCCCCGTACACACACAAGGAAACACGATGGAAACAAAAATTCTTCGACTGCCGCAGGTGCTTGACCTACGTGGCACCTCGCGCAGCAAGCACTATGATGACGTCAAGCAAGGAACCTTTACAAAACCGGTAAAAATTTCTGCCAGGTCTTGTGGCTGGCCTGCTAATGAAGTCCACGCACTGAACGCTGCCCGTATTGCCGGGAAGACTGACGACGAAATCCGCATTTTGGTTGCAAAACTCGAAGCCGCCCGCAAGCTGGCCGCGTGAGGGAGGTGAGATCATGCGTTACGCGACGCCCACGCGGGGGCAATACCGCAAACCCTTTGGCCTGAATCGTACCCTGCTTCCACGTCCGGCGGAATACTACAAGGCGCAAGGCTTAAAGCTGACCGGCGGAGGCGAATGGAAAAACGCCGTCTGCCCATTCCACAATGACACACGCCCCAGCCTGCGGGTTCGTCTGGATACAGGGGGCTTCCGCTGCATGGTGTGTGGAGCCAAGGGCGGCGACGTGCTGGCCTTCCACCGCATGATAACTGGCCTGCCCTTTATCCTTGCTTGCAAGGACTTGGGTGCATGGGAGGGCGAATAATGGAAGCCCTGCACAATGCACACATACGCGCATGGGTAGGCCACCACGCCAAGAAATTCAGCCGCCAGCCCATAGCTGATGGATACCAACCCAAAGACTTGCATGAATACACGGATAACGAGGGCAATCCGACACACTGGCGCATCCGCCTGAAACACCCGGACACTGGTGACAAGTGGATACGCCCCATGAGGCGTGAGGGCGCGGGCTTTGTGTTGAAGGAATCGTCTTTTCCGAACAGCAGGCCGCTGTATCGGCTGCATGAACTCGCTAGCCGCCCACATGAGCCGGTCATCGTGGTGGAGGGGGAAGTCTGCGCAGACGTGCTGCTGAAGCTTGGCATTCTCGCCACCACGTCGGGTGCGGCGGATTCGGCTGGCAAAGTCGATTGGTCGATTCTCTATGGTGGCAAAGTGACAATATGGCCGGATAACGACGAAGCAGGGCAACGCTACGCCCTAGCCGTCAAGGAAAAACTTTCCTCCATCGGCTGCAAGGTGGCGATTATTGACGTGAGCAAGCTGGGCCTACCATTCAAGGGTGATTGCGTGGACTGGCTGGCCACGCATCCAGAGGCAACGGTGACGGAGATTCTCGCCTTACCCAAGCTGGCAGAGAAGAACGGCCCGCCAGAATCGACGGCGAGAGACGATCACGCATCTGGTGATACCCAGACACTACCCGAAACCGAGCCAGCGGGCGAATATGCGAGTGACGTGAATCTGCTCCGGGCCAGCGATGTAATTCTCCAACCGATAACCTGGCTGTGGAATGGCTGGCTCGCGGCGGGCAAAATGCACGTTTTCGGCGGCGCACCAGGCACCGGCAAGACGACTATCAGTATGGGCCTGGCTGCGACCGTGACAACTGGCGGACTCTGGCCGGATGGAGGCCGATCCATTGCCGGAAACGTAGTGATTTGGAGCGGCGAAGATGATCCTTCCGATACATTGACGCCCCGACTGGCCCTGTCTGGCGCTGATCTGTCACGCGTTTACTTCATTACCGACATTCGTGAGGGCAACGAGCGGCGATCATTCGACCCTGCCCGAGACATGGAACCGTTGCGGCGCAAGCTGGCGGAGGTCGGTGGCGTGCGCTTGCTTATCGTTGATCCAATCGTTTCCGCTGTCGCCGGGGACAGCCACAAGAACGCTGAAGTTCGGCGAAGCCTTCAACCCTTGGCCGATCTGGCAAAGGAAATGCGCTGCGCCTTGTTGGGTATCACGCATTTTTCCAAAGGCACCGGCGGACGCGATCCGGTGGAACGGCTGACCGGAAGCCTGGCCTTCGGTGCGCTGGCCCGCGTGGTATTAGTGGCGGCGAAGCACCAAGAGGAAGGCGACGATGGGCGTACCGTGCGTCTTTTCTGCCGGGCAAAGTCTAACATCGGGCCGGATGTCTTTGGTGAATTGGCTTCCGTTATGCGTAAACGGGGAAACGATGCGCAGCAGGTTGCGCATTTTCTGATTCAGTGCCTGTTTTGCATGTTCGCCGAGGACGAGGGACTGTTGCATGAAGGCACTACCGAGAATCAAGCCATATTCACCCGCATACTCAAGAGTGTCGGTAACGACCTGGATCGTGCATCAGATAAGATTGCCCAGCTATTTGCAGCCATGCAAAAAAAGAAGGGGCAATACGGCGACGATTACATTGCCTGGTTCAATGGTGGCCTGTTCAAAACCATCGACATTCCCATTCTCTCGGTGAATGACCTCACGGTTTTGCGGAAAGCAGCGGAGGAGATGGACTGGCGAGCGATTGACCCAACCATCTTTGGCACCTTGTTCGAACGCGGACTTGACCCTAAAGCTCGCGCACCGCTGGGCGCGCATTACACAGATGCGGACACCATCGGGAAACTCATCAAACCGCTGATTACCGAGCCACTTCAGGCCGAATGGGCAGTTACCAAGAGTCGCATTATTGAGTCTCTAACCGCCGCGTCAAGACTCAAGGATGCAAAAACCCGAAAAAAGCATAGAGCCGATGCTACCACCACCTACCAGACCTATTTGGAACGCCTGCGCAATTTCCAAGTACTAGACCCAGCCTGCGGGTCGGGGAATTTTTTGTATCTGGCGCTACGCGTGCTGAAAGACCTTGAACAACAAGCTCAAAACGAGGCTGAGACTATCGGACTACAGCGGCAGCTAAGCATTGAAACCGGGCCGCACAATATCCTTGGCATAGAAATCAACGAATATGCCGCCGAGCTCGCCCGAGCAACCGTCTGGATTGGCGATATCCAATGGAGCCGCGAGAATGGCCGGGAAATCGCCAGAAACCCTATCCTGAAATCGCTGGACAGTATCGAACACCGCGACGCCTTGCTTAACCCGGATGGTTCCGAAGCCAAGTGGCCGCAAGCTGATGTGATTGTCGGCAACCCACCGTTCTTGGGCGACAAGATCATGCGCAGTGAACTTGGCGACGACTATGTCGAACGCCTGCGCAAATGCTACGCAGGCCGCGTTCCAGGCGGTGCAGACCTGGTGACCTACTGGTTTGAGAAAAGCCGGGCGCAGATTGCAGACGGCAAAGCGCAAGCCGTTGGGTTGGTGGCAACCAACTCCATTCGCCAGAAACGCAACCGCGTGGTTCTGGAACGTATCCTGGAAAGTACTCGCATTTTCGAGGCATGGTCGGATGAAGACTGGGTCAACGATGGCGCAGCGGTGAGGGTTAGCCTGGTGTGTTTTGGGCACGGCAGAGAATCGCGGCTAGACGGTCATCCTGTGGCCGCGATCCATTCTGATCTGAGCGGCAGCGTCGAGGTCGGACAGATACTCGATCTGACTCAGGCAATTCCACTCGTTGCCAATAAGGATCGCTCTTATTTCGGGCTGTGCCTGGCCGGGCCGTTCAAGGTGGATACCGCTACCGCGCTGCAATGGCTGAAAGCCGCAGGTAACCCGAACGGACGCCCCAACAGCGACGTGGTGCGCCCCATCTACAACGGCTCCGACATTACGCGGCGCTGGGCGGGCAACTGGGTAGTGGATTTTGCTGGGCGAGAGATGGCCGACGCTGCTGATTACATCTCGCCCTTTGCTTATGTCGAGAAAGGGGTGAAGCCTGTACGTGCTGGCAATCGCGAGGCTGTTCGCGCTGAAAAATGGTGGCATCACGGACGCCGCCGCCCGACGTTGCGCGCCGCATTGCATGGCTTGACCCATTACATCGCCACTCCGGAAACCGCCAAGCATCGATTCTTCGTCAAATTTCCGGTGCAGGTTGCACCGGAACACAGCTTGATCGTCATTCCCCGACAGGACAACGCGACACTCGGCATTCTCTCGTCCCGCATCCATTGCGTCTGGGCGCTGGCAAAAGGCGGGCGCATGGGTCTTGGTAATGACCCTCGCTATAACGCCAGCCTGACTTTTGAAACATTCCCTTTTCCGCAGGGCTTTGATTTCAATACCAAGGCCGAGCCCGATGGCAAAGCAATCCAGGCCATCGCCCAAGCCGCTGCCGACCTCAACGATTGGCGCGAAAAATGGCTCAACCCGGAAGGCTGGCTGGACTGGGCGCAAACGGCGGAAGAAAAAGCCGCCGGTTTTCCACCGCGCTCGGTGCCTAAGCCGGAACATGCCGCTGCCTGGAAAAAACGCACCCTGACCAATCTCTACAACGAAATGCCATCCGGACTAAGGCTGCGCCAAGAAAAGCTTGATAAGGCCGTAGCTGCATCTTATGGCTGGAAAGATTACACGCCGGACATGACCGATAGTGAAATCCTGCTCCGCCTACTAGCACTCAATCTGGAACGAACCGGAAATTGATGAACATGGACGACGCAAAACTAGACTTTACCGAAATCAAGAAATACGTGGATCAAGAATCCAGAACGATTTTTCATTATTCCGACTTGGTGGATGATGAAGCCTGCGACCTGTTCGACGAGAATGGCCTGCTACTGGCCAATGCCGGGAAATGGATCGTTAAACATCCCACGCTGACAAGGCGGTTTCTACTGGACGTGGCTGGAGATAAAGCCATGCTCAGCCGCCAGCAACGTCTTATCCCATTGCTGCTGGACGTTGCTAGCAATGTCCGCCATAACAAAACCTGGAAGGCGCTCGAAACAGAACTCAAAGCCTGTTTCGAGTTTATTGCCCACCACGCCCGCGACAATTTCAGCCGCAATAACGAGCCGCTTACGCTCGACACTGACGAGCTATCCTACTATTCTGGGTTTGGGCAAGGATCGGGAGCGATTCATTATGGTTTGTCGATAGCGCGTAACGTCGCGTTGCTGGCCTATTATGAGACGTTCGCACGCCGTTGGCTGGATAAAGAGAAACTTGAAGATGTAATGGGCACTTGTGAAATCCTTGTAACTAATCCAAAAGACTCAGAATTCGCCCAAGTGTATACAGGCCACTATAGCGGCCCTTCTGGTGCGATCATCACGCAATGCCAATCCGGGGATTGCTGGAAACTAGCTTTTGAGTATTTTCCGCCTATGCCCGCCCGCATGTGGCACACACTTGAATATGCCGCGTATAGGGCTGCCGCCCCATTTATTGAGGAAACCCTGCTTGCTGATGTGCAAATAATCAGCGAGTTGTCAGACTGAAGCGCTCTTAAACGATTACGCCGCCAGCGCCCGCATGACTGCCTTGGGTTCCCGGTCGATAAGGTTCAACAACACCAGCGCCGCGCCATGCGGTTTTCTGTCCCCACGTTCCCAATGCCGCAACGTGGCAACCGAGAATCCAAAGCGGGCAGCGAATTGCTCTTGCGTCAAACCAAGCCGCTTTCGCAAAGCTGTCACGTCCACTTCATAGGGTTGGTACTCCCTGACGCCTGCCTTCTTGCCTTTGGCATGGGCGACCGCTTCGGTCAAACCCTGTTTGATGCTTTGAAATGCACTCATGATTATTTCTCCAGCCATGCCGAAACCAGTATATCCACCAGCCCGGCCAGTTCATTACGTTCCGCCTTGCTGAGGTTGGCGCGCTCATTTTTGGCAAACACAGTCAGCAGATAAAGCGGCATCAAATCGGAATGAACGTAGTAGATCACGCGAACGCCGCCACTCTTGCCCCGGCCTTGCCTGCCCCAACGCAATTTTCTCACCCCGCCCGTGCCTTCCATGATGTCGCCCGCCTTCGGGTTGGCGGCCAGGTAATCGACGATTTCCCGGCGTTCTTCCTCGGTCAGCAGTTTTTCGGCGCGCCGGATGTATTCCGGCACTTCGGCAACGGTTAGCACGATTTATAGTAATCCAATGGATTATAAAAGCAAACTCTTTATACCTTACCAGCACGAAACCCGGCCACTTTTCGTTCAGGCTGGTGACCAAATGACGGCAACAAGGTGCGCACGGTATTGGCCAATGTTTTGTCGCACAAATGGGCATAGTGACGGCTGGTGATGCGGCTATCGGCGTGTCCGAGAAGCTTCGAAATGGTCAGCAAATCTGCTCCGGCTTGTGCCAGCAGGCTTGCGTATGTGTGACGTAGCTCGTGAAAACCGATAGGGGGTTCTATCCTGGCCTGCTCACAAGCAGCCTTGATCTGGCGGATTTGATGGTTGTATCCCCAAGGCTCGCCATCCATGCGTGTGAACACATAATCCGTGCCGGATTTACCAACGATGGCAGACTGGAAAAAATCCAGCCCTTCATTCGACAAAGGCACAAAGCGCCCTTTGCCGCTCTTGGCTTCCGCACTGATATAAATCATGCCGGTATCTAGTTGCACGTCAGCCACTTTAAGACGCGATAGTTCACCATAACGCGCCCCTGTAAAAAGCGCTGCTTTCACCAGCTGCCTGAAATCACCTGGGCAGGAATTGATCAGCCGCGTGGATTCGGCGGCAGTCAGGAATCGAGTAACGGGTTCGTCGGCATTCTCAAACGGCTTGACCCTCCGCCATGCCGTGTCATCGCTTACCAGTTCATCGCGGAAGGCACGATTCAATACCGCTTTGAATACGGTCAGGATGCGGTTGGCAGTGGATTTGCGAGAGCGTTTTTCATCGGCGGATTCTGCCTTTTTCCGGTATGCCTGCTTTTCACCGTTACCAGATCGCTTGCGGGCTGGGGTGGCAGCGAGTTTCTCATGCCACCTGCGGATGTCCTTCGTCTTCAAGTCCATCAAAAGGACATCACCCCACTGTGGCAGGACATGCGTGTTAAGTACATTCTCGGTAGCACGGACTGCCCGCCGATGTTCCCGGTACCACGCCATGTAATGGTTGGCAGCTTCCAGCACAGTAAGAGGCTTGCCGGTAGCGACCGCCTTGCTTTCCTTCGCAAGGGCTCGACATTTTTCCTGTGCCTGAACATAGGTTAGAACGCTCGTGCCATCCGCATCCTGGTAATCGTCAGCGCTGCCAATGCTGGTCATCGTGTCTTTGCCAACTTTATCCTTGATGCGGCAATACCAAGTCCCGTAGCCATCCCCTGTTCGCCGGTAAACAAGAGACAAGCCGGTTGCGATGGGTGCGTAGTACCGTGTCCCCTTCTCCAGTTTCAATCTTTTCGTGCGGTTTTCCAGCCTTGGATCGCGTGATGCTCTTGCCATGCTCGTGTCCCTTCGTGTCCCCAATATGTCCCTAAAATGTTCCCGGACAGTTCTGGACATTATCGAATAGAAAACCCGTGTAAACAAGCATTCATAAGGCTTTTAGGCCAGTCCACAGAAGTCCAATAGAGTCCACGAGATCGACATATAGAACTCTTTCACAGCGATAACCGGGGTTCGAATCCCCGTGGGGACGCCATAAATAAAACGCCACCCTC
>CAZVBY010000087.1:0-8019 GCA_964625895.1 uncultured Thiobacillus sp. | reverse complement strand
GCTTGCATGTTTAATCAATTGCACGATTTATCTCCCCTGGAACGCGTGAATTATCATCTGTCACCGTTCATATAACCTTAAAAAAGCATTTGCACCACAGAGACACAGAGAACACCGAGCAAAAACAGTGCATTGCGCGAAAGATGCAATTCGCCCAAAGGGTGATCCCGATAGCAGCCACAACGTGTTGTTTTTGCGGGTTAGCTTCAATCAACTAGTCACGGCCGCCGCGGCCGCGTCCCCGGCCGGAACCCTCTCTATCATCACGCAGACGGTCATCGCGTCCGCTGCCCGACCCGCTGCGGTCACTGCCAGATCCGCTGCTGTCACGTTCGCGCGAACCGCTGCTGGTCGAATCGGTACGTTCGGAGGAGCCGCTGTTGCTGCTGCGCTCGCCCGAGCCTGATCTTGATGAGTCGTCCCTGACGGAGTCGGAACCCGAGCCGGAATTGCTACGGTCCTCGTCACGCGCCTCATCGCGGCTGTCGGACGAACCAGAACGATTCCGCCCGCTGTCCCGTTTGTTTTCATCGTCCTCCGGCATGACGCCTGGGTTGTCTTTGCCTTTACTGTTCTTGCCTTTCGGTTCCTGCGGGGCAAGCCGGTTGTCCATAATGCGGCGTTGGCGCACGACCTCCTCGGCGATCAGACGTCCCTGTTTGTCCACGCGCCCATTGATCACCACGGGGTCGTCGATTCCCGCGCGTCCGCCAGTAAAACGTGTGCGGGGCGTCAATTCGAAACGCTGGCCGCATACGTTGATCGCCTCTTTCCCGGGCGCATTCCAGGCCAATCCTTGAATGCTGAAGCGCTCCACGCGTTGCAGATCCAGGCTGGTTTCCGGTTCGATTCTGGCCACGGTCAGGCGCTGTCCGTCCCAGTGGCCGATCACGCTGACTTCGCGATTGAATGCCGCATTCTCCCCGGGGGGCAGGCGCACAGCGGTTGCGTCAATGCGCGGGCTGCCCAGCGTGCCCTGCAACATGCCTGACAAACGGGCCGGTTCCGCGAGTAAAGCCGGGTCTAGACGGGTCGCATGAAGTGTGCCGTCGGCCGCGCGCAAGCCACTAACCCGCAAGCCCGCTCCGCGCGGTAACGACATCGGATCGAGGCCGGGCGCGTAGCGGGTGTCGCCAAGGAGTTTGATGCGCTGGCCCATGACGGAAAGTTCATTTCCGCCTGGCGTGCGGTCGACAGGCCCAACGGCGGCATGTGCCACCTCAATATGGCGCGCCTGAAGATTATCGGCCGGGCCGGTTGCGTGGATGACGACGATCTGTCCCACGCGCAGATCGCCAAGCATGGCGGGCTGGCCAAGCAGCGCGACGCTGGTTTGCCCGCCTGTATGCACTTCAAAACCGTTGACGCAAACGCTGGCAAATCCGGTAATGACACCCTGGATGCCAGTTCCGCCCAGACCTTCGCTGTCCTTGGCCTGTTGGCCGGTGCCGCCAATACCATCGTTGCTGCGGGCTTGGGAACCCGTGCCGCCCACGCCCTCGATGCCGGTGCCACCGATGCCGTCAGCATGGCCCGTGCCGCCGATGCCGTCAGGCGGCGTCACACACACAGGTAATGCCTGCACTGTGCTGGTCAGGGCCAGCAGCAAAGCGCAAAGGATGTGCCTGAAATCAATCCGCCCTTGCATGTGATGGGTCCTCCGCGCTGGGCGCGTCATGAAAATACACACCGAAGGTGATCCGGTGCGTGTGCTCGCCGGGAACCGTCGACAGCGCGCGGCAGCGCGCATTGACCGCATGGAGCGCTTCCATGCCTTTTTTCTCAGCCAGGGATTTGATTTCTTCCAGTGCTTCTGACGTTAAGGCTGAATAATGGACGCTGCGCTCCATGGCCGGCGGCTGACCTCCTGACAGGTTATGCACACCGCTGGCGATATGGTCGTGCAGGTTGTGGGCAAAATAGAACAGTTTTTCTTCCTCGCCCTTTTGCGGGATGAATGCGGCAGTCACCAACTTTACTTGATCGTCGGGGTCAAGCACGACAACGCCCAGGCGCAGCCATTCATCCAGCACGGCGCGCGGACGGATATCCTTGCTGATTGATTCGATCAGGCTTTCGAAAGAAACCATGCCTGATGCGGCGCGGCGGGGGAGTGCCCGGGGTTGTCCCGAGGCATCGAGGTATTCTGGCTTGCTCGTCCACAGCGCGACCGCCTGGGAACCCAGCGTAACTGCCTCGGGTGCGTGATGCCTGGATGGCGATTGGCCACGCAGACGTTTGACGTCTTTGCGGTGAACGCCGGTCAACAAATGAATTCTGCTATCGGTTTGGGCTTTTCCTGACAAAGGAAAATCCTGCTCAGCGACTTCCACATAGACGCCTTTCAGCAACTCGGCCAGTTGCGTAAAGGTAAAACCCTTGCCGATCAACAGCTTGACCAAAGGCCGGAGCACGCGACTGACAGCGGTGGCAAATGCGGGTTGCGGAGTCATGGAAGGGATTCGATCGTAACGCCTCCAGTATAGTTTGTGGGAAAAAATATCACAAACAGGGCTTGCGCAGGTCTGGTCTGGCGCGAAAAAGGCAGGCCCTTGACCGGACCTGTCTTTTTCCAGGGAGCATCAGGCCGTGTTCAGACTGCTGCCGGGGCGTCATCGCCGCCTCGACCGCGTCCTCTTCCGCGCCCACGGCCTTGGCCTCCGTTGTCATCCGGAGTGGTAACGCCGTCATCTCCACCGCGATTGCGACGGCCGCCGCGATCGTCACCGGGAGGATCATCACAACCGCGGCACTGGCGCACGTGGCCGGGGGGGTCGTCACAGCCACGGCATTGACGCACATGCCCTGCCGGGTCGTCGGCGCCACGCCCGCGGCGGGCGAGCTGGATGACCTCGGTGAACGAGGTTTGCGTCGTGAGCAGGGTAGCGTCAGGTAATGGAGCAGCAGTGGCTGTGTGACTGGCCAAACCTGCCGACATTGCGAGTGCCGCGATCAAGGATAGGTATTTCATGAGCTTCTCCTTTGGTTTAATCCGTGTGAAATATTCACACGAACGATGCTTACTATATGTGGGAAATATTCCCATGTCAAGGAGTGGCTATGTAAATTATGTGAGCGCACAAACCGGCCGATACAGAAAGGTGTGTATGGGTGAAAGCGCACCCGACGCAAGGGTACGCATGAAAGTTTGGGAGACAAGCAAGCGCCTGTCTGGTGTTATTTGACGATGGCGAGTACGGCAGCCCAGATGGCAATGCACAACGTACCGATCAGCAGCAGGGTGTTGATCCGTTGCTGGCTGGAAAGGCGGCCCAGCTTCCTTTCGAGATTCGCGGGTAGTTGAGGGTGTTCGGGCGGGTGCGTGAGAAACTGGTTGAGCAGCCTCGGCAGTTGCGGCAACAGCCGGCTCCATTCGGGCGCTTCTTCTTTCATGCGGCGGACAAAGCCGCGCCAGCCAAGCTGTTCGTTCATCCAGCGTTCCAGATAGGGTTTGCCGGTCTTCCAGAGATCGAGGTTGGGATCGAGCTGACGACCGAGTCCTTCAACCTGCAACAGGGTTTTTTGCAGTAGCACCAGTTGCGGCTGGATCTCGACGTTGAATCTTCTGGACATGGCAAACAGTCGCATGAGCAGGTGGCCGAAGGAAATGTCCTTCAGCGGTTTGTCGAAATAGGGTTCGCAGCAGGCGCGCACGGCGGCTTCGAGTTCTTCCACTCTGGTATTGGCCGGCACCCAGCCGGATTCGATGTGCGCCTCGGCGAAGCGCTTGTAATCGCGGCGGAAGGCGGCAAGGAAATTCACGGCCAGATAATTCTTGTCTGTCTCGGACAGCGTGCCGCAAATGCCGAAATCCACTGCCAGATACTTGCCCTTGTCCGTGCCTTCGGTGCCGACAAAGATGTTGCCGGGATGCATGTCGGCATGGAAAAAACCGTCGCGGAAAACCTGGGTAAAGAAGATTTCCACGCCGTTGCGCGCCAGCTTGGGGATGTCGACGCCAGCGGCCAGCAGTGCTTCCTTCTGGCTGATGGGCACGCCGTGGATGCGCTCCATCACCATGACGGCTTCGCGGCAGTAATCGAAATACACCTCGGGCATGCGCGTAATTGGAGAGCCTTCAAAATTGTGCTTGAGCAGCGCGGCGTTGGAGGCTTCGCGCATCAGGTCCAGTTCGTCGGCCAGGGTTTTGCGGAACTCGTCGACCACTTCGCGCGGACGCAGCCGCTTGCCGTCGGCAAAGAGTTTTTCGATTAAATACGCGCCCGCGTCCAGCAGGGCGAGGTCGTGTTTGATGATTCGTCCGATACCCGGCCGCAGCACCTTGACCGCCACCAGACGGCCATCGCACAGCGTGGCGAAATGCACCTGCGCCACCGAGGCGGAGGCGACCGGCACACGATTGAATTCGCTGAAGATGTCTTGCCAGGGCCGTTCATACGCTGCATTCAGGACTGTATCCACCTGGGCAAAAGGGAAAGGCGGAACGCGATCCTGCAACAGCGCCAGTTCGTTGGCGATGTCGTCCGGCAGCAAATCGCGCCGCGTGGAAAGCATCTGGCCGAACTTGACGAATAGCGGGCCCAGCGATTCGAGGGCCAGACGCAGGCGTACCGCTCTCGGTTTCGACAGGTCGCGCCACAACAGCAGACCTTTGACGACCGGACGCAGCCAGCGGGTTTTGGCATGGCCAAGCAGAAAATCGTCAAGCCCATGGCGCAGCGCCACCCAGACAATGGTGAACAGGCGAAACAGTTTCATGCGGGCTTTTCCAGCCGGGCGAGACGGGCCTCCAGCCGCGCCACGTCATCGCGCAGCGTATCGACTTCGGCATTGAAATGCTGGATATCCAGCGGGCTGGCCAGCATGGGGTTTTCGTGCGTGGCGTATTCGGCCAGGGTTTTGGCGGTATCCGTTGTGGCGTGATTCAGCCAGCCGGTAAAACTGCGGCCCGCCTCGGCCAGCCTGAAACCGACGACAGGGCCAAACACCTTGGCAAGATCGGACTCGGCATCCCAGGCCATGTTCTGGAATACATCGTTGAAGGCCGAAAGCAGCTCCGCATCGCCTTCGGTCGGGGCGGTGCGGAAAGCTTCCTTGCCTTCAAACGGCAGCCGGGTCAGCAGGTCGGGCGTCAGTCTGATGGTCGCATCGGCTTCCATGTCTGATACGGAAGCAAGCTGGCCATTTTCCTGAATGAGAAACACGTGACGGCTGATCAGGGCATCGATGGCCAGCTTTCGTCCGGCATGCCGGGCCAAACTGGCAAGCCCGCCCGGGGTTTGCGCGACAAGGTGGTTGAGGACGCCCGCAAGCGCCAGGCCGGATAATTCCATCAATGGTTACCTAGAACTTGAAACCCCGGTGCAGCGCGACCACACCCGCGGTCAGGTTGTTATACGTCACACGTTCAAAGCCCGCATCTTCCATCATGGCCTTGAGTTCTTCCTGGCCGGGGTGCATGCGGATGGATTCGGCAAGATATTGATAACTGCCGGCATCGTTGGTGATGAACTGGCCCATCTTTGGCAGCACCTTGAAGGAATAGGCATCGTAAACCGGTTCCAGCGGTTTCCAGACTTTCGAAAATTCCAGCACCAGCAGGCGGCCGCCGGGCTTCAGCACGCGGTACATTTCCCCAAGCGCGATATCCTTGTGGGTCATGTTGCGCAGACCGAATGCCACGCAGACCAGATCAAAATAGTTATCCGGGAAGGGCAGCTTCTCGCCGTCGCACTGCGCGACCGGCGTCAGGGTGCCCTCGTTCAACAGGCGATTGCGGCCCTCGTTGAGCATGGAATAGTTGATGTCGGTCAGGATGACCTGGCCGGCCGGGCCGACTTCCTTCAAAAACAGCCGGCTCATGTCGCCGGTGCCGCCGGCGATGTCAAGCACCTTGTGGCCGGGGCGCAGACCGGCCTGACTGACCGTGAATCGCTTCCAGATCCGGTGCAGGCCGCCGGACATCAGGTCGTTCATCAGGTCGTAGCGTCGCGCCACGGAATGAAAGACTTCCGCGACCTTGGCGGCTTTCTCGGATTCGGCTACGGTCTTGAACCCGAAATGGGTGGAACCCGGCTCAAAATCTGCTGCGCGTGCGTGATCCGGGGTCGGGCGGTGCTCGGAATGCTCATGTATGTCCGTATACACTCCGCTTCCTGCGCTCCGGCCTTCCCCGGCTGACGCCCGCTCGCTACGATTTTGTTTCCGGGTTCGTGTGTTTTTCTCGTCCATGCCGCATTTTACCTGAGTGGAAGGGTTTACCAGCCTGTCACAAAAGCTTCATTTTGCCGTCATACTATTTGCGCAGGTTAATCAAAAGTAAGGCTATGTAATGGCTGCAAACATTCTGCTGGTGGAAGATGAGCCGGGCATTCAGGAATTGATCAAACTCAATCTCGGGCAGGCCGGGCATCAAGTGACAGCGACGAGTGACGCCGAGGGGGCGATGCAGTTTCTGAAACACGCCTTGCCGGACGTGATCCTGCTGGACTGGATGCTGCCCGGCATGTCGGGCATTGAGCTATGCCGTCGCCTTCGGGCAGACAAGCGTTACCAGCCGGTGCCCATCATCATGCTGACCGCGCGCGGCGAAGAACAGGACAAGGTGATCGGGCTGGATACCGGCGCAGACGATTACCTGACCAAGCCGTTTTCCCCACGTGAACTTTTGTCCAGAATCCGTGCCGTGTTGCGACGCCGGGCGCCGCAGATAACGGAAGAACCTGTCGAGATGGCCGGACTCAGGCTGGACCCTGCCAGTCATCGGGTAACGGGAAATGGCGAGACGCTGGAGCTTGGGCCGACCGAATTCCGGCTGCTGCATTTCTTCATGACCCATGCCGAACGGGTGTACAGCCGGGCGCAATTGCTGGACCAGGTGTGGGGCGACGATGTGTTTGTCGAAGAGCGCACCGTGGATGTTCATATCCGCAGATTAAGACTTGCGCTGGAAGTGAGCGGTCACAATGAGCTGGTGCAGACCGTGCGCGGGTCGGGCTATCGTTTTTCCGTGCAAGGGTAGATAATCGCCGAATTCAGGCAAGCATGGGCGGAACATGGGTTTCTGGTGGCGTCCGGTATTTTCGCTGTTCGGATTATGGCTGATCGCCCTGCTAGTGTGGGCGGCCAAGGGCCAGATCGCTTCGCTGGGATTCCTGGTGATTGCTTTGCTGGTTTATCTTCTGCGGCAACTCTGGCAGGAGTCGCGGCTGGCAGGCTGGCTGGAGCACGGCGCCCATAGCCCCACGCCCAATGTTGGGGGAACCTGGGGCGATATCTTTTATCGTTTCGAAAAACTGCAGAAACGCCAGAACAAGAGCCATTCCGAACTGGCCAATGCTTTGGGACAGTTTCAGCATGCCGCCGAGGCGGTGCCGGACGGCATTGTCATTCTCAATCAGCAGGACCAGATCGAGTGGTGCAATCCCGCATCGCGTCGCTATCTGGGTCTGGACTGCACGCGCGACAAGGGGCAATTCATTCATTACCTGTTGCGGCAGACACATTTCGTCGATTTTCTCGGCGCGCGTGATTATTCCAGGACACTGACCTGCCACTCTCCCGCCAACCGCGATATCCAGCTGTCGCTGCAACTGGTGCCGTTTGGCGCGGATAAAAAGCTGCTGATGACGCGCGACATCACCGAACTGGAGCGCGTGGACGCCATGCGCCGCGACTTTGTCGCCAATGTGTCGCACGAACTGCGTACCCCGCTGACCGTGGTGGGTGGCTTTGTCGAGACCCTGCACGACATGGACAAACCCGCCGAGGCGGATCTCAAGCATTACCTGGGCATCATGCACAACCACACGCGGCGTATGCAGCGTCTGCTGGATGATCTGCTCACGCTATCAAGGCTGGAGTCGGCGGAACGTGCCGAATCGGCAGAGCAGGTGCAAATGCCCGAGTTGCTGCGTGAACTGGCGCGCGAAGCCGAATCGCTCAGTCGCGGGCGCCACGCCATCCAGATCGAAATGCACAGCGATGCCTGGCTGACCGGCAGCCTGCAAGAACTGCAAAGCGCGTTTTCCAACCTGGTTTCCAATGCTGTGCGTTACA
>CAZVBY010000086.1:5103-8065 GCA_964625895.1 uncultured Thiobacillus sp. | reverse complement strand
CCAGTCATTGGCGTTGCCGTACTCGCGCTTGGCGATTTTTGAAAGTGAATCGCCGGACTGGATGGTGTACATCTTGTAGGCAGGTGCGGTTTCCTTGGCTGTGCTGGACGCGCCGCTTTCCACATCGGAAAAATCGGGCATGTCGCCGCCTGAAGATTTGCCGGAAGCATTCATGTAATGGCTCTCCTCGATACGTTGAAAAAGGCAAGTGTTCCCTTGCTTGATAATGGCTGAATATCCTCAACCACCACAGCCAGTATGTCACCCAAGGTCAGGGAAATAAATAAAAACTTTGTAAAAACAAAAGTACCGATATGCCCCCGGGCGTGGTGGTAAAATTTCCGCCATGGAAGCACTCCAGGCCGAACTCCCCATCGCCCGTGTCAAGGGCGAACCGCTCGCGGAACTCCCCGCCGACCTCTATATCCCGCCCGATGCGCTGGAAGTGTTTCTCGAAACCTTCGAGGGCCCGCTCGACCTGCTGCTGTACCTGATCCGCCGCCACAATCTGGACGTGCTGGACGTGCCCATGGCCGAGCTCACGCGCCAGTATCTGTCCTATGTCGAGGCGGCCCGTACCTCGCGCCTGGAACTCGCAGCGGAATACCTGCTGATGGCGGCCATGCTGATCGAGATCAAGTCACGCATGCTGCTGCCACGTCCGGCGAGAATGGACGAGGGCGCGGAGCCTGAAGACCCGCGCGCCGAACTGGTCCGCCGCCTGCTGGAATACGAACAGATGAAACTCGCAGCGCAGCGCCTCGACACGCTTCCCCAGTCCGGAAGGGACTTCCATCCAGTTTCGGTTGCGGTGGAAGCGGCGACCCGTCGCCTGCCCGATGTGCGGGCGGAAGATCTCAGCACGGCCTGGCTGTCGATTTTGTCGCGCGCCAAGGCCAACAAGCATCACCGCATCAGCCGAGAGGAACTGTCCGTGCGCGAACACATGACGCGCATCCTCAAATCCCTGCACCCCGGCCAGTTTCTTGAATTTGCCAGCCTGTTCCGGCAGGAAGCCGGCGTGCCCGAACTGGTGGTAACCTTTCTCGCCGTACTGGAACTGGCCAAGGAAACCCTGATCGACGTCACCCAGGCCGAGCCGCTGGCGCCAATTTATGTCCGCTTGCACGAAGAAGGCATGACTGTGGATGAGTATGCAGATGAACGACACACAGACCATCAATAATCTGGAGGAACTCCAGCGAATCCTCGAAGCCGCGTTACTGGCTACGGATGCGCCGCTGTCATTACGCGAAATGAAGCGCATGTTCGAGCAGGAACTGTCCGAGGACATGCTGCGTCGGTCGCTGGACGAACTCAAGACCAACTGGGAAGGGCGCGGTACCGAGCTGGTCCAGGTGGCCGAAGGCTGGCGTTTCCAGACCCGAACAGAAATGCAGCCCTACCTTTCCCGCATGCGCAACGAAAAGCCGCCGCGCTATTCCCGCGCCGTGCTGGAAACCCTGGCCATCATCGCCTACCGGCAGCCCGTCACGCGCGGCGATGTCGAGGACATTCGCGGCGTGTCGGTTAATGCGCAAATCATCAAGACGCTGGAAGAGCGCGGCTGGATCGAATCCGTCGGCCATCGCGACGTGCCGGGCAGGCCCGCGCTGTTCGCCACCACCCCCCGTTTCCTGTCCGATCTGGGCCTGCGTTCGCTGCAGGAACTGCCGCCGCTGGAAGAGCTGGGCAACCTGCTTGCCCCGGATACGGCCGTGACACCCGAGGAACTGGAAGAAGTGCGCGAGGAGCTTTCAGCAGAAGAAACCACTGTTACGGAGATGCAAACCAGTACCATGGCTTCGGAAGAAATCCATGAGGAAACGGAACCTGAAACGGATTTAATCAGGGCCACATTATCCAATGCTGAATCCGGCCCAGTTTCCGAGAAACAGGCACTGGCTGCGGCACCCTCAAAGCATCATGAATAAGCTGCTGCTGTTGGTAGCATGCTTCTTTCAGAATTCATATATTGCCTGTCATTTGAGAATTCACCCTCACCCGCGCTGACGCGCACCCCTCTCCCTCGGGGAGAGGGGCTGGGGTGAGGGCGCCCCCCCGCCGATAATAAAGAATACCCTACAAACCAAATGTCCACCCGCCGTCGCAGTCCGCTGCGCCCTCCCAGCAAACCCGCAAGCAAACCGGCCAAACAGAAGCCGGCGGCAGTGCATTCAGTTCCGCCAGGAGACACATCTCTGGCAGAAGACGCCACGCAGAAACAGCGAACCGGCCCCGTGCCGGAAACCCGCGCCAAACGCTGGCAGGCCGAACCCGAAGCGCCCATCAAGCTGCACAAGGCGCTGGCAGATGCCGGCATCGGCTCGCGCCGCGACATGGAAGCCTGGATTGCAGAGGGCCGTGTAACGGTCAATGAAGAGACCGCGAAAGTCGGCGACCGCGTCACCTCGCGTGATGTCATCAAGGTTTCCGGCCGCCGGGTATATCTGCGCCCGGCCGCCGAGAAACGTATCCGCGTGCTGCTTTATCACAAACAGGAAGGCGAGATCGTCAGCCGCGACGACCCCAAGGGCCGCGCGACCGTGTTCGAACAACTTCCCAAAATCCGTGGCGCCAAATGGGTCAGCGTGGGCCGGCTCGACTTCAATACCGAAGGCCTGATGATTTTCACCACCAGCGGCGAGCTGGCCAACCGCATGATGCATCCGCGATTCGAAGTCGAGCGCGAATACGCCGTGCGCGTGCTGGGCGAACTGACGCCGGACATGCAGCAGCAATTGCTGCAAGGCATCGTACTGGAAGATGGTGAAGCCCGGCTGGAAAGCCTGGTGGAAGCGGGCGGCGAGGGCGCCAACCGCTGGTGGCGCGCGGTGATCATGGAAGGCCGCTACCGCGAAGTCAGACGGCTGTTCGATGCCGTGGGCGTCAAGGTCAGCCGACTCATCCGCACGCGCTACGGCCCGGTTGCGCTGCCGCCGCAACTGAAGCGCGGGCAAAA
>CAZVBY010000086.1:0-5003 GCA_964625895.1 uncultured Thiobacillus sp. | reverse complement strand
CTCGACTGGCGGCGCAAGGCTGGATGGGGGCGATTCTTTATCGAAATCTCGAATGTGTTTGAATCCGAGGCCTTGCCCGGCGAGACCCTGCTCGATGCGCTGGGTTCCGCGACCGGGCAGGTTTGGGATTATTTCTATTGGCGCAAAAACGACAGACTTATTTCTCTGTCAGTTTCTTGATCACTCCAGCGGCCCATTCCTTGCCACCCAGGCCAAAAGCCAGCCCCAAGGCCAGGCCGATGGCGCCAAAGCCGATTGTGAACGCCGTGACCAGCAAATGCGTACCGATCTGTAACTGTTCCAGCGCAACGAAGAAGACAAAGATAATCACGGCATACTCCGCCAAGGTGCTGATCGTCAGCGCGCCGCCCACGCCCATGTTGTTGAGGTAGGCGAACACCAGCCGGTTGATGAACCGGGCGATGAGAATGCCGAACACCAGCACCAGAATGGCGACAATGATGTTGGGCAGGTAAAACACGACTTTCTCGAACAGGTGGGAGACGGCCGTCAGCCCCAGACTGTTGGCAACCGTGACGATGACGATCAGCAGGATGATCCAGTAGACCAGATGGGCGATCAGCCGGGATAGGGTTAACTGGATATTGCCTTGGCGCAGAAAAGCTTCGATGCCGGTTTTCTGGCCCAGCTCATCGAACTTGAGTACATCAAGGATTTTTGTGGTGGCTGTGCGCAGCAGATTGGCCAGTATCCAGCCCAGGAACAGTAACAGCAGGGCGGCCAGTAGTTGGGGGATGAACCCGGCAAGTTGCGTCCAGAATGAAGTGAGCGAAGCGACGAAAACATCCAGTTGCTGTTGCATGGGCTATTCCTCCATTACGGTGAATCTGGATTATAACGAATCGGATATGACAGTTTTTCTGTTCTTTGATGGCCGTCAATGATGGCTGTCTGTTAAAGCTGTTTCTGCATATAGTTAAAGAGGCAGGTTTTTCATGATGCGCAAGGTTAGGTATGCCACGATTCCTTGGATTTCATAAGCTGGACACGCTGTTTGGCAAATTGCAAGCCAGGGGTTATCGCTGTGTGGGGCCTGCGGTGGAACAGGGAACGATAGTCTTCCGTGAACTTTCAGCAACACAGGCCCTGCCCAGAGGCTTGCAGGCGGCGCAATCGCCCGGAAATTATGTGTTGGGGCATGACCCGCTGAACCGCTATTTTGCCTGGGCCAATGGCCCACAGGCGATCAAGCCGCTGGTTTTCGCCCCGCAAGAATCGCTGTGGCGGGTAACGAGAGACGAGCAGGGCGCGCTGAAATTTGCATCCGTGCAGCCCGCGCCAGAAAAGATTGCCTTGATCGGCGTGCGTGCCTGTGATCTGGCCGCGCTGGCCTTGCAGGATGCGCATTTCCTGCGCGAGCCAGCCCCCGATCCGCACTACGCCGCACGCCGCAAGGCGCTGTTTCTGGTGTCGGTGCAGTGCGCCGAGCCTGCCGCAACCTGCTTTTGTGCGTCCACAGGTGATGGTCCCACACCGCAAAGCGGATTCGATCTGTCCCTGGTCGAATTGCCAGTTGGCTTCGTGATTTTCTCAGGCAGCGAAGCCGGCCGGGAAGTGCTGTCCGCTCTCGATCTGATTGAAGCCACGCCGGAACAGATACAGGCCGGCCGGGAACAGGGCGAAGCCGCCGCGCGCAAACAAACGCGCAGCCTGCCCAGCCGCGATCTGCGCCCATTGCTGATGAACAATCTGGAACATGCGCGCTGGGATGATGTCGCGTCGCGCTGCCTGTCCTGTGGCAACTGCACAGCCGTGTGCCCGACCTGCTTCTGCCATGCCGAACTGGATGAACCCGATGCCGCCACCGATGAAAGCCTGCATGTCAGGCAGTGGGACAGCTGCTTCAACGAAGGCCATGCCTATCTTCACGGCCACAACGTGCGGCCGGACACGCGCACACGTTATCGGCAATGGCAGACGCACAAGCTGGCGACCTGGCATGACCAGTATGGAAGAAGCGGCTGCGTGGGCTGCGGGCGCTGCATCACCTGGTGTCCGGCCGGCATTGACCTCACCGAGGAAGTTGCCGCGATGAAGGGGGCAGCATGAACAGCGCTTTGAACCTGGCTTTTCTTGTACCGCAACCGGCCGTCATTGTCGGCCGCACGCAGGAATCGCCCACGATATTTACCCTCAGGCTTCGGCTGGAAGATGGCGAGGCGCAGGCGGCATTCCGCCACAATCTTGGCCAGTTCAACATGCTTTACCTGCCGGGCGTGGGCGAAGTTGCCATTTCCATCATGTCCGACCCGGAAGATCAGCAGCATATCGGCCACACCATCCGCGCCGTGGGCCGGGTAACCAACAGGCTGGCTCAGTTGCAGATAGGTGACCGTATCGGCCTGCGTGGTCCTTTCGGCCACGGCTGGCCCATGGGAGCGATGAAGGGCAGGGACGTCGTGGTGGTCACCGGCGGGCTGGGCTGCGCGCCGGTGGTGGCGGTCATCCATTACATCCTGCGACGGCGGCCCGAATATGGCCACCTCACCATCATCCAGGGCGTGAAGAAGGCTGAAGACCTGATCTGGCGCGAACAGTATGCGCAATGGAACACCCAGCCCGACACCCATGTCATGGTGGCGGCGGACGAGGGCGGGCCGCTGTGGCCATGGCACATCGGACGCGTGACCGACCTGTTCGACCGCATTCCCATGCAGCCGGACAAGGCCATGGCCGTCATGTGCGGGCCGGAAGGCATGATGGTGGTTTCGGCCAGGATGCTCGCCGAGCACGGCATGCCGGAAGAAAACATGTTTCTCAGCATGGAGCGCAACATGCACTGCGCGGTGGGCCACTGCGGCCACTGCCAGTTTGGCGCTTCCTTCATCTGCAAGGATGGCCCGGTTTACAGTTGGCCGCGGGTGAAGGGGCTGATTGCCCATCGGGGCTTCTGATCATGACCGCCACCGATAATTCAAAACCCAAAGTCGCCGTCCACAAGTTCAGTTCCTGCGACGGTTGCCAGCTTGCTTTGCTGGACATGGGGCCGGCCTTGCTCGATCTCGCGGGGCAGGTGGATTTCGTGCACTTTGCCGAGGCCGGACCTTGCGATCCCGATGCGCGGGTGGAACTCACTTTTGTCGAAGGCAGCATCGCCACGCCAGAAGACCTGGAGCGCATCCAGCGTGTCCGCGCCCAAAGCAAATTACTCGTTGCCATCGGCGCCTGCGCCACGGCGGGCGGCATCCAGGCCTTACGCAATTACGCAGACAGCGCGCAGTGGGTCGCGCAGATTTATCCGCAGCCTGAACACATCGATAGCCTGCCGCAATCTACGCCACTGTCCGCGCACGTCAAGGTCGATTTCGAACTGTGGGGCTGCCCGGTCAACAGCCAGCAGGTTGCAGGTTTTATCAACAATTTTTTGCTGGGCGTTTTACCACGCGACAACGCCGACAAGGTTTGCACCGAATGCAAGCGGCGCGGGCTGCCGTGCGTGCTGGTCAGCCGCGGCATTCCTTGCATGGGGCCAGTGACGCGCGCGGGCTGCGGCGCCATGTGTCCGGGCCTGGGCCGAGACTGCTACGGCTGCTACGGCCCGGCGGAAAATCCCAATACCGATTCATTGACCGCGCAACTCAGGCGGCTGGGACTGTCACCGGAAGACATCGCCCGGCGCTTTGAAAACGTCAACAATTTCTCGCCAGCCTTCCGTGACGCAGCGCAAAAGCTGAAAGAGAGCCGCAATGACTGAGTTGCATCAATCAACCCAGCGCAAATCGCTGACCCTCAACGTGCCGGTGCTCACGCGCGTGGAAGGCGAGGGCGCGCTCGACCTGCGTATTCGTGACGGCAACATCGAGGAACTGCGCCTGCGCATTTTCGAGCCGCCGCGCTTTTTCGAGAAATTCCTCGAAGGTCGCCATTTCAGCGAAGTGCCCGACATCGTTGCGCGCATTTGCGGCATCTGTCCGGTGGCCTACCAGATGACGGCGGTGCAGGCGCTGGAAAAGCTGTTCGGCGTCGAAGTCAGCCCGAGGGCGCGCGCCATGCGCCGCGTGTTCTACTGTGGCGAATGGATCCAGAGCCACGCGCTGCACATCCACCTGCTGGCCGCGCCGGACTTCTTTGGCTGCAACAGCGCCATCGAGCTTGCCCGCATTCACCCTGAAGTTGTACGGCGTGGCTTGCACTTGCAGGCACTCGGCAACGAAATCATGGAACTGCTCGGCGCGCGTTCCGTGCACCCGGTTGGTTTGCGTGTCGGAGGATTTCATCATGCACCGGCCCGGGCGCAGGCCGGATCCTTGCGGCAGAAGCTGCTCGATGCGCTGCCGCAGGCTGTTGAACTCGTGCGCTGGACGGCCGGCATTCCTGTGCCAAATGACAACCAGCCCTTCATTTCCGTCGCGCTCAAACACGAGTCTGCGTACGCCATCGAAGCCGGACAGATTGCCGCCAGCGACGGACTGCAAATTGACGCAACCGGATACGACGCGCATTTTGCCGAGTACCAGCAGCCGCATTCCACCGCGCTGTTCAGCGCCTATCACCAGCAGCCCTACCTGGTTGGCCCGCTGGCGCGGCTCAACCTCAATCACGGTCAGCTTCCGGAAAACATCCGCACGTTAATTGCTGAAACGGGACTGAGTTTTCCCAACGGCAATGTCTTCACCAACATGGCCGCGCGCGCGGTGGAAATCCTGTTCGCCATGCAGGAAGCCGTACGCCTGCTGGAAAACTACACAGTTCCCGATTCGCCTCATGTTCCCGTCGAGCCCAAAGCAGGCATCGCCTTTGGCGCGACCGAAGCGCCAAGAGGGCTGCTGTGGCACCGCTACGAAGTGGACGATGCCGGTCTCATCTGCAATGCGCGCATCGTCCCGCCCACCAGCCAGAACCAGGCGCGGATCGAAGAAGACCTGCGCCTGTCGCTGCTGAATTTCGGCCTCGGCCACGAAGACGACGCCCTGCGCCTGCACTGCGAAAAAGTCATCCGCAACTACGATCCCTGCATCTCCTGCGCCACGCATTTTTTGCGG
>CAZVBY010000085.1:0-8173 GCA_964625895.1 uncultured Thiobacillus sp. | reverse complement strand
TTTTTGCGGTGCGGATTTTTTCACTTCGGCGGGTTTGGCTGGCGCTTCCAGCGCAGCCAGATTGATCCTGGCGCTTTCCGTGATCGGCATGTAACACACGCCGCCTTCGGCGCAGCCCTGGAAAGTGGCGGTTAGGGTCACGGGCAGCGCGCCACCCGGTTTGCGTTCGATGGGCAGTTTGAAAATTGCCCAGTTCTTGTAAATTTCCACGCGGCCAAAAGTTGGGTCGTCCTTGGACTTGCTGGCGGGAAACACTGGCTTGCCCAGCTTGGCGCCATTGAGCGTGAACTTGAACTTGTCGCGGTAGAGATAATAGCCATCGTGAATTTTCCAGGCCGCTTCGATGGTCTGCGCATCCAGTGCGCGCGCCTTGAACTTGAAGGCTTCCGCCGGATCAAGGAAATCCTCCGCCAGTGCGCCTGCCGCCAGCAGGTAAAAGGCAAAAATCATAATGGCGTTAAACAGACGTTTCATGACGCTCTCTCTTTGCATCGGACGGTCAGGTCCGTGTCATTCGGCTTTTTGTTGTGGCAAAACGGTTTCCTGTGCAACCCAGCCCAGATATTCGGGCAGACCTTGCCGTAAAGAGACCGCCGCGATTTCGGGTAGTTCGTAAGGATGGCAGGCTTTGAGGGCCGACTCAAGCAGGGGGTAGGCCGCTTCAGTGGTCTTGATCAGCAGCAGGGTCTCGCCAGACTCTTCCACCTTGCCTTGCCAGCGATAAACCGAAGTCACGCCCGGCAGGATGTTGACACAGGCTGCCACGCCTTGTTCGACGAGCTGGTGCGCGGCAAGGCGGGCGCGTTCAATGTCCGGAAAAGTGGTAAAGACAATCAGGGTGTCCATGCGGGCATTGTAAGATGAGTGTTGTCCGGGTTGAACCGGTAGAAATGACCCACACTTGGTCATTTGATATTCGAAGAAAGGGGCACATGCCTGGCTGGATTATTCTGATCGCAATGTTGATGTTTCCGGTGGCGGAAGCGTTATCCATTTTCTGGTTGGCCGAATTGATCGGCTGGTGGGCGCTGGCCTGGCTGGTGGCGGCGTTTATTGCGGGATTGGCGCTGATCCGCTTCGAAAGGGCGGCGCTGGCTCCGCGCATGTTGTTCAACCTGCAGCGTGGCCATGGCCCCTTCAAGGCGATATTCACGTCCGCCAGACTGCTCGTGGCGGGCGGCCTGCTGATGTTTCCGGGTTTGATCACGGATGCCATGGCAATTGCGCTGCTGTTGCTTCCAGGAAGCTGGCGGCGGCCGCCGCGCATGGTTCCTGCGGCGAATGACGATATCATCGAGGGCGAATTCAGGCGCGAGGAACCGAAGCGAGAAACGTTTCCACGCCAGGATAGTTGAGCCGCGCCCGCAACTCGGCCTTGAGCCGCGTGTTGTCGAGGATGCGGGATTCATTGAGAAAGGACAGCAACGCAGGCGACAGGACTTGCTGTGCCTCGGCCCGGGAGATGCGCGGACACCGCGGCAGCCCGAAGTGATCGGCCACCATGTCGAAATAATCCCCCATTTTCTTCACGCTGTCGTCCACGGCGTGGTACACCCGATTATTTTTGCCGCGAAACAGCGCCAGCCAGACCAGATTTGCCAGATCGTCGGCATGGATGTGATTGGTATAGCTATCTTCGCTCTGCAATATTGCCGGCGTTTGCTTGCGGATGCGCTCAATCGGCAGGCGGTCGGCGGCGTAAATGCCGGGCGCGCGCAGGATGGCCAGTTTGATGTCATGGCGCGAAGCGAAGCGGCGTAACTGCCGTTCCGCATCCACTCGCCGGATGGCGCGGCCATTCCTCGCCGCGGTGGGGCGATGCTCAAAAACCCTTGTCCCATCGCAGTTTCCGTACACCCCGCTGGTACTGATATAGACCATGCGCCGTGGTAGACTGCCGCGCTTTGCCGCTGCTTTTCCAAGGGCCGCGATCAGGTGGCGGGTACGCGAATCGCTCGATGATTCTGAGGGGGGGGGCGCCAGATGAACGATCCAGGGCGACAATCCCGCCAGGCGGGTGAGGCGCTCGCGACGGTCCAGATCGGCGGCAACCGGCACACCGCCGGCCTCGCGTATGGACAGGGCGGACGGGGCTGAACGTGCCACACCCAGGGTGCGGATATGCGGATGCGCGCCGGCCAGCCGCTTGCCGACATCGCCCATGCCGACGATCAAAAGGGAATATTTTTTCATGAGCCTATTTTAAGTCATGGCCTATCAAGTCACGATTCAGCCCAGCGGGCATCTGTTAATTGTGCAAGCGGATGAAACGATCCTCGCTGCCGCCCTGCGCGAAGGATTTACCTTGCCTTACGGCTGCCGGAATGGCGCATGTGGTTCATGCAAGGGCAAAGTGCTCAGCGGCGAGGTGGATCGCGGGAAATTCCAGTCCAGCACGCTCAAGCCCGAAGAGATTGCGGAAGGCAAGGCCTTGTTTTGCGTGGCCAAACCTTTGAGCGATCTGGTGATCGAGGCGAAGGAAATCCGTGCAGCCGGTGAGGTGCCGGTGAAAACCCTGCCTTGCCGCGTGCAGAAACTGGAGAAGCTGGCGGATGATGTCATGCGGATGCAGTTGAAACTGCCAGCCAATGAGCGCTTGCAATTCCTGGCCGGGCAATACATCGACTTTCTGCTCAAGGACGGCAAGCGTCGCAGCTACTCTATCGCCAATCCGCCCCATGCGGACGAGTTCATCGAGTTGCATTTGCGCCACGTCCCGGCCGGCCGCTTCACCGAGCACGTTTTCGGCACGATGAAGGAAAAGGATATCCTGCGCTTCGAGGGTCCGCACGGCACTTTCTATATCCGCGAGGAGTCCGACAAGCCGATTGTTTTTATTGCCGGCGGTACCGGTTTTGCGCCCATCAAGGGCATGATCGAGCATTTATTCGCCGAGGAAAGCGATCGGCAGATGGTGCTTTACTGGGGCGCTCGTGCGAAGAAGGATTTGTACATGGCCGAATTGCCAGCAAGCTGGCAGCAGGCACACGGCAATTTCACCTTCATTCCGGTATTGTCCGAGCCCGCGCCGGGTGACCAGTGGACAGGACGCACGGGATATGTGCACCAGGCGGTACTGGAAGACTTCAGCGACCTGTCCGGTTACGAGGCCTACGCCTGCGGCGCACCGGTGATGGTGGACGCGGCGCGTACGGCGTTTACGCAAACCCGCAAACTTCCGGAAGACGCATTTTTCGCGGATTCCTTCATTTACCAAGCAGATTGAACAACATGGCGAGGCTTCCCAAACAACGATTCCATCTGGTGTTTTCCTTCATCATGGGTTTTATGATGGTGTTCATCATGACTTTTGTGATTACCGCGGTGAATGTCGGCTTCCCCGCCAATTTCATGGCGAAATGGTTGAATGCCTTTATCGTGGCCTATGTGGTCGCGGTGCCGGTGATTTACTTCATTGCGCCAGTGGCGCGCAAACTGACGGCGCGCTGGGTGGAGATGCCCTGACGGGGATTGATTGAAAACCGGTAAACCTGAAAACAGCCTTAGCCCGGATATTTCATCAGATCGCGACCGGTGAAATATCCGGGCTGGTTTGTCCGCCGTCGAGTATTCAGTTTCATCTGTGCCGGATCAATCACTCCCCTGCCGGCAAAGCGCCAGGGCCTGCTTGAGATGCGCACAGGCCTCGCCGGGTTGTCCGGCCTGCTCCTTGAATGCCGCCAGTGCGAGGTGTGCGTCGACGTTCGGCGCCACAGCCAGGCTGGCCTCCGCATAGCTTTGCGCCTTGCCCCACAGTTTCTCGCTTACGCACAAATCGGCCAACGCCATCAATAGCACGCCATCGCGTGGACGGACAGAGAGCCACTTCTCCGCGCTTTCAATCTGCTTGAGCGGCTCCTTGCTGGCGATGTGCCCGTATTCGGCGATGAGTGCTTCATCCCACTGTGTGTCGAGCGCGGCTTCGATGATTTCCACGGCTGTGTCTGCTTTGCCTTGGCTGGCAAAGGCTTTTGCTGCTTCAAGGGCGACGGCCGCATCGGTTTTGAATTCGTCGGAAAGCTTCTTCCAGTATTCCAGCAGGTTGGCATCACTGGTACGCCGCCGGATATTGCCCAAATGTGCCGCACGACGGATAGGCGACACGCTGGCGGCATCGAGCGCGTTGGCTTTGACAAGTTGGTCGGTCAGTTTCAGCACTTCGTCCCACTGGCCCAACTGTTGCCTGGCTTTTAATTCCAGGCGCAACAAGGCGGTGTGTGAGGGGGCGATGGTCGTGCCGGCCTCGATGGCTGCCAATGCGCCGGCGGCATCACGCTCGGTCAGCCGGCTTTCTGCATCGGCATAGTAGGCGGCGAGGGGCGCATCGCCGTTACGGGCTTCTTCCAGGTAGGCATCGCGGCGGGTAAAGGCCCGGATTTCCGCGGCGGCGCGCGCGGCGAGAATGCGCGCATGGGTCGTGTGCGGGGTGTCGGACGCAATCCCGGCGGCCAGTTTCTCGGCTTCCTGATAGCGGCCCTCCAGATAGGCGGTCAGCGCGTTGGCAAAAAGCAGCGCCTGTTTTTCCGCCTCGATCCGCAATTGTCGGGCCTTGACTGCATCCGGCAGCCGCAGCGTGGCTGAAGCCAGGCGGGCGAAAAGATACGCGCCGGTGATCAGCAGGACGAGTAATAGCAGAAAGCTGACAAAAGAGAGTTCGATGCGCCAGGGCGGGTAGACCAGCACAGCATAGCCGGGGTCGTAACGACCCGCCAGGGCAAGCGTGACGGCCAGAACCGCGAGGACGATCAGCGAGGCAAGCCAGCGCATTACTGGCGCGCTTCCCGGAAGCGTTGCACGGCTGTCAGACTTTCGCGCAGTTCGGGTAGAACCGGGGCGATCTTCAGCGCCGCAAGTTTGCCCAATTCGGTTTGAGAAGCCTGCACGGCCGCATCGCGCGTATTGAAGTAGCGTGCCAGCAGTTGACTGGCGGCGGTGAGGTCGCTGGCATAACCCGTATTGTCGCGCGCGAGCAGCGACAAGCGCGCCGAGAGCAACCGCAGTTTGAGGTTCTGGCGCAGGAAATATTCCTGTTCTGGCGTGAGCAGGGCAGGTTCGCCCTGGTCGAGGCGACGGATTTGCACCAGGTTCCTGAACTCGTCGAGCAGGTCGCGTGTCAGCGGCGTGGCAGATTTTTCCTGCCGGCGCGCTGGGCGGGTATGCGCACTGGAAAGTGGCCAGCGCTCGATGTTTTCAGCCAGCGCGCTAAGGCGCAGGCTGATACCGGTCAAGTCCACTTCGGGGGCGGCGCGCAGGCGGGCCAGGTCGTTGCTGATGGACTGGCGAATCGCGGTGAATTGCGGCTTTTCCAGGCGCAACAGCCGCTGGTCTGCGGTTTCCAGTGCGATGATCGCCCCTTTGACGTTGCCGGCCAGTTGGAGTTGCTGACTGGCGGTCAAAAGAATCTGTTCAATGTCGGCAAGCGCCCACTGATCGCGGTCGCGGGACAATTCCTTGTAGAGCGATTCAAGCGCGAGCTGTTGTTCCTTCGAGTTAGCCAGTTGTGCCTCAACCTGTGCCAGCCGGGTAGCGGCTTCGCGGGTGGTGTCGTCGGCGTTGCGGGCGAGCAGCCGGCTTTCCTTGACGGCCGCGTCGAACTCGGACAGTTTTCTTGCCAGTTCGGTCTTGACATTGCGGGACTGGTCGCGGCTGTCAAGCCAGACGCCTGCCGCTGCCACGATGGCGGCGACGCCAAGCGCCACGCCCCAATTGAGATGAAAAGGCCGGCGCGGCAGGGCTGACGAGGGATGTTCTGGAAGCGGGCTATTCATGATTGAAAGAATTTAACCATACCTTCCAGCATTCCCGCATCCCCGGCAGCCACGATCAAGACAGTCTGGAAGCCATGCTGGCGGGCCGCGTCTGCAATGCGCGGATGCGGAACGAACAAGGGAATGTGCCGGAGACGTTCGCGGCCCGCTTCATTGGTCAGTTCGAACAGGTTATCCAGGGCTTCTTTGCTGCTGAGGGTGACGGCGCTCAGCCCCTGGTTCAACAAGGGCGTGAACGGGGTTTGCGGCCGGGCGCGGCGATAGCATTCCGCATAAACGGTTTCAGCGCCGCGCTTCTTCAAGGCCTCGGCAAGCATCTCCCGCCCGCCTTCGCCGCGAAAAATCACAATGCGCTTGCCTGCGACCTGTTGCATTTCGGGCAATTCCAGCAAAGCTTCGCTGTCGGCCCCGCTTTGCGGGGCGATGACAGAGTGGAAGCCGTGCGCGTTCAAGGCGCGGGCGCTGCCTTGGCCAATGCAGGCGACAGCAGGATGATCCGGCCAGGTCCGGCGGTGGCGGATGAGCGCGAGCGCCTGTTCGACAGCGGTGGGACTGATGAAAAGGGCAAGGTCGAAATGTTCCAGTTCGTCGATCAGGCGATGGACTGCCTGCAAATTCCGGGGGGGCAGGATGTCGATGGCGGGGAACAGCACCGGTTCGCCGCCGGCTTCGCGGATGCGTGCGGCCAGCCGATCGGATTGCCCTGCTGGCCGGGTGACCAGTATCCGTTTCCCGCCAAGGCTTAGGCCAGTTTGGGACACGGGTGCGCGTTCAGCTGGCCAAGGCGGCGATGATGGCTTCCGCGCCCTGGGCACGCAGTGAGTCGGCCAGCGTCTGGCCAAGCTGTTCGGGCGCGTCGGGCGAGCCGCGGGTTTCAGCCTGGATGAAAACTGCGCCATCCGCCTGCGCAACAAAGCCGCGCAAGTGCAATTCGTTCCTGGTTATCGTGGCGTAGGCGCCCAGCGGCACCTGGCAACTGCCGCCAAGCTGGCGGGAAACTTCGCGTTCGGCGCGCACGCAGGCAGCGGTCTGGTCATGGTGCAGAGGCGCCAACAGTTTTCGCAGCATTTCGTCGCCCGTGCGGATTTCGATGCCCAGCGCGCCTTGGCCTGCCGCCGGCAGGCTCTGCTCCGGTTCCAGCAAGGCGGCAATACGGTCGGCGAAACCCAGCCGCTTGAGACCGGCCGCGGCCAGGATGATGGCGTCATACAAGCCTTCGTCCAGTTTGCGCAAACGGGTGTTGACGTTGCCCCGCAGGGGCTGGATATCGAGATGGGGATAACGGGCGCGCAGTTGCGATTCACGTCTCAAGCTGGAAGTGCCGACGACTGCGCCGGGCGGCAATTCGGACAATTGACGATATTTGTTGGAGACCAAGGCATCGCGCGGGTCTTCGCGCTCGCCGATGGCGGCCAGCTCAAAACCGTCCGGCAGGATCATGGGCACGTCTTTTAGCGAATGCACGGCCAGATCCGCGCGCCCTTCGAACAGCGCTTGCTCGAGTTCCTTGACGAACAACCCCTTGCCGCCGATTTTGTTGAGTGTGACATCAAGTATCCGGTCGCCCTGGGTGGTCATGCCCAATAACTCGACCTGCAAGCCGGGATGCAGCGCCATCAGACGGTCCCGTACGTGATGGGCTTGCCAGAGCGCCAGCGCGCTTTCGCGGGTGGCAATGATGAGGGGACGGTCAGGAAACATGATTTGGTAGTAAATTACGCTTTTTTCCGACAGCGTCGGCGCGCATAGTGATGCGGTGCGTGGCCATGTGCGTCACTGTCTCGGGAGTTTGAACGTTGATGAAAATTGCCTGGTTTTTCATGGGGATTCTAGCATGGGTGCTTTCTGTGCCCGTGGCGGCTGGATATGTGGATGTGCCCATGGTGCAAAGCTTCAAGGCCGAGGGCAAGGAGGCGGTGGGGCGCAAGATTCCCATCTTGCTGGTTTTTACCAGCCCCGAGTGCCATTACTGCGAGCGTGTGAAGAATGAGTTTCTCGGGCCAATGGTGGTTGACCCGGCCTACCGTGGCAAGGTCATCATCCGCCAGATAGAAGTCGGTGCGAATCTGCCGCTGGTGGGTTTCGACGGAAAGAGAACCACGCATGGCGCCTATGCCGCCTCGCAGAAGATTTTCATGGTGCCGACTGTGAAGGTGTTCGATGCACAGGGCAAGGAATTGTCCAAACCCATTGTCGGACTGCTGACGCCAGATTTTTATTTTGGTTATATCGAATCAGCGATTGACGAAGGGCTGGAGAAAATCCGCGGGAAATAGCAACCCGAAACAACAGTGTCTGATCGCCCTCTCGCTACGTTTTTCAACACCCTGTTATTGATTCGGCACGTATGAACTTGAATATTCGGCGACAGATAAAACGCTCTTGAACGCTTCTGATCCAGCGAA
>CAZVBY010000084.1:0-8348 GCA_964625895.1 uncultured Thiobacillus sp. | reverse complement strand
CAAGCCTTGTTCACAAAGCCCCGGTTGACACATCAACAGTTGACACATCAACCAATTGATAAAAAAGCATTTTTGGAATATAATGTCGCGCTTGTCGATAGCGCGTCGATTTACGCGCCTGCCGGCTCGAACACCGCCGAAATCAAGGCGGGCATGATGAACGAAACCCCTTCCAGCCATTGGGTTTCGCGATTTTCAAACCTGATTTTTAGGAGAGATTTATGGCTACAACTGCCGCCGACAAGGCGCAAGTCGTCAAGGATTACCAACGCGCCGCGAATGACACGGGTTCCCCGGAAGTGCAGGTTGCCCTGCTGACCACCCGCATCAACCAGTTGACCGATCATTTCAAGGCACACGCCAAAGATCACCATTCCCGGCGTGGCCTGCTGAAAATGGTCAGCCGCCGCCGCAAACTTCTGGATTACCTCAAGCGCACCAATCTGGCCAGCTACAAGACGCTGATTGAGCGTCTCGGTCTGCGTAAATAAGCGGCGCCCGCGCATTCATTGCCTCCAGCCGGATCATTATCGAAACATCGACCAACCGCCCCGCCACCATGCGGGGCGGTGTCGTTTAGAGGAAGAGGAAAAGCATGAAAATCACCAAATCGTTCCAGTTCGGCCGCCATACCGTCACGCTGGAAACCGGAGAAATCGCCCGCCAGGCCGATGGCGCAGTCTTGGTCAACATGGATGACACCGTGGTCTTGGTCACCGTGGTGGCCAAGCGCGACGTCAAGCCCGGTCAGGACTTTTTCCCGCTGACTGTCGACTACCTGGAAAAAACCTACGCCGCCGGACGCATTCCCGGCGGTTACTTCAAGCGCGAAGGCAAACCCACCGAGAAAGAAACCCTGGTCTCCCGACTCATCGACCGCCCGATCCGTCCACTGTTCCCGGAAGGTTTCTTCAACGAAGTGCAAGTCATCGCGCACGTGCTGTCGTCCAACCCGGAAGTGGACTCCGACATCCCTTCCCTGATTGGCGCCTCGGCGGCCTTGTCCTTGTCTGGCGTACCGTTTGACGGCCCCGTTGGCGCTGCACGTGTCGGCTTCATCAATGGCGAATACGTGCTCAACCCCACCGCTTCCGAACTGAAAAACTCCGCGCTGGACCTGGTTGTGTCCGGCACCGAAGCCGCCGTGCTGATGGTCGAATCCGAAGCCATGGAACTGCCCGAAGACATCATGCTGGGCGCCGTCGTTTTCGGCCACCAGCAGATGCAGGTCGCCATCAACGCCATCAATGAACTGGCCGACGAAGCCGGCAATGATCCCTGGGATTGGCAACCGCCCGCGCCCAATACCGACCTCATCGGCAAAATTGAATCTCTCGCCGGTCAGGCCATGCAGGAAGCCTATTCCATCAAGCAGAAGCAGGCCCGCACCGCCGCGGTGGATGCCATTCGCGACAAGGTCTTCGCCGAACTGATTACGGCCGACATGGACACGCTGGCGATCAACGTGGTGAAGGACGAGTTTTTCAAACTGGAAGCCCGCATTGTTCGCGGCCGCATTCTCTCCGGCCAGCCGCGCATCGACGGCCGCGATACCCGCACCGTGCGCCCCATCACCATCCGTACCGGCGTGCTCCCGCGCACCCACGGTTCCGCCCTGTTCACCCGCGGCGAAACCCAGGCGCTGGTCATCACCACGCTGGGCACCGGCCGCGACGAGCAGACCATCGAATCGCTGATGGGCGAGTACTCCGAACACTTCATGCTGCACTACAACATGCCACCCTTCGCCACCGGCGAAACCGGCCGTGTCGGCAGCCCCAAGCGCCGCGAGATCGGCCACGGGCGACTGGCCAAGCGTGCCCTGCTGGCCGCGCTGCCTTCCAAGGAAGAATTCGGCTACACCATCCGCGTGGTCTCGGAAATCACCGAATCGAATGGATCTTCATCCATGGCCTCCGTCTGCGGCGGCTGCCTCTCCATGCTCGACGCCGGCGTGCCGATGAAGGCGCACATCGCCGGCATCGCCATGGGCCTGATCAAGGAAGGGGGCAAGTTCGCCGTGCTGACCGACATCCTGGGTGACGAAGATCACCTGGGCGACATGGATTTCAAGGTCGCCGGTTCCGAGAAAGGCGTGACCGCCCTGCAGATGGACATCAAGATCCAGGGTATTACCAAGGAAATCATGGATGCCGCGCTCAGGCAGGCGCGCGAAGGCCGCATGCACATTCTGGGTTTGATGAAGCAGGCTGTCGGCGGCGCACGTGAGGAAATGTCCGCCTATGCACCCCGCATCATCACCATGAAGATCAATCCGGAGAAAATCCGCGACGTCATCGGCAAGGGCGGCGCGGTCATCCGCGCGCTGACCGAGGAAACCGGCACGCAGATTGATATCGGGGAAGACGGCACCGTCAAGATCGCCTGCACCAGCACCGAATCCGGCGAAGCCGCCAAGAAGCGTATCGAGGAAATTACGGCCGAGGTCGAAGTCGGCGGCATTTACGAAGGCACCGTGGTCAAGCTGCTGGACTTCGGCGCAATCGTCAACGTGCTGCCTGGCCGCGACGGCCTGCTGCACATCTCCCAGATCGCCCACGAACGTATCGCCACTGTGGCCGATCACCTCAAGGAGGGCCAGCAGGTGCGCGTCAAGGTGCTTGAGGCTGACGAGAAGGGTCGCCTGCGCCTGTCCATGAAGGCGCTGATCGAGCCGCCGAAGAAGGAAGAACCGGCGCCCGCTCCGGAAGGGGCCACTGAATAAGTCTTAAAAAACTATTTGCACCCCAGAGACACAGAGAACACCGAGTAAAAACAGTGCGTTGCGCGAAAGATGCAACTCACCCAAAGGGTGATCCCGATAGCAGCCACAACGTGTTGTTTTTGCGGGTTTCTCCGTGCCTCTGTGCCTCTGTGGTGAAGAATTTAGGATAAGCGGCCTTCATTCTCATCACTCTGAAAAACCGCGCTGCCGCGCGGTTTTTTTACGCCAACTTCCGCATCACGGGGAAACACAAACTGACTTCAAGGCCGCCATTGGCATTGTTTGAGACCTGCGCCCAGCCGTCATGCGAGCTTGCCACCTGTGCCACAATGGCAAGACCCAGCCCGCAACCCTCAACACTTGTCCCAGGCACCCGGTAAAACCGGTCAAAAAGCTTTGGCAAGCTCTCCTCTGGCACCCCAGGCCCATCGTCGGAAACGGCGAGGCAAACCTGCCCATTCTGCAAGCAACTCCGGACAATAACCGTGTCTCCGGCCCTGCAGTACCGCAAGGCATTGTCAAGCAAATTGGCCAACGCCTCACTGATCGCATGCACATTTCCTCTCACACGCGCATTATTTCCGGCCGGCTCAAAGGCCAGTTCAATATTGCGCTGCAAGGCCAGAGGCGCCCATTCCGCTGTCACATTACGCGCCAGTTCATCCAGTTCAATTTCAGTTACAAGGAAATCAGTTAGAACATTCTCGGCACGGGATAGTGTTAGAAGTTGCTGTACCAGCCTGCTCTGTCTGTCCAGGCTGGCAAGCATGTCAGTAAGCATTTTTTTGTTGCCCGAGTCGGCATGATCACGAATCGCCAGTTCGATTCTTGCCCTCAAGCCTGCAAGCGGCGTCCTGAGCTGATGCGCTGCGTCAGCCAGAAATTGCTGACGCGAATCCAGAAGCGACCGCAGATCTTTCATCAGGCTGTTCATCTCCGCGAGTAATGGCTCGATTTCCTCTGGCAATCCATTCAACTCGATCGGATTCAGGTCATGCGCATTGCGATTGGCAATCGCTTCCCTGATTTCCCTGATGGGCCTCAGGCTGATGTTGACCCCGAGGTTGACAACATAGCCCGTCAAACCAATGACAATCATCATTGGCACAAGCAGTGCAAGCAGTATCTCATTGGCAAGATGCGTGCGTTTCGCCGTCGTTTCGCCGCTCAGTATCATCACGTTTCCGTGCGCCCGCGTTCCCTTGAGCGATAGATTGAACGCCGCGACCCGAACCCTTGCGCTATTCAGTTCGGTTTCGTAGAACCAGAGCCGGCCTGCGGCATGGGAGTTCTTGCTATTCGGGAGAGGCAAATCCTCGTCCCCGCCCAAATGCTCGCCCTGCGGCCCGATCACCCGGAAATACAAAATATCCGTTGGGTCGAACTCCAGTATTTCATGCGCGGATTTCGGCAATTCGACCACAGGCTTGCCATGGACCACCTCGACCTGATCGGCCAGGGCATAGGCACGTCTTGCCAATCCCCGGTCAAATGCCTTGTTTGCATAGTGCAAGGTCACAAAATACGCTCCACCCAGCGTAAGCACCGCCAGAGGAAAGAGAAAAGCCAGCAATCTGAAAACAAGCAGACGGCGCAAGCTGCGGGCCTGATGGCCGGTCTTAGCCATCAGCCCTGTCCAGCATATAACCCAATCCTCTCAGAGTACGGATGAAAATGCCGCATGGCTCCAATTTCCTGCGCAAACGATGCACATAGACCTCGATCGCATTCTGCCCGATTTCCTCTTCCAGATCGGTTAGGTGCTCGGCAATCTGTTCCTTGCTTACAACCCTGCCATGCCGCTGCATCAACAACTCCAGCACGGATATCTCGCGCTGCGATATGTCCAGTGGCTGGTTTTGCAGGAATATCTGCCTCGATTTTCTATCCATGCGCAGCCTGCCCGCCTCAAGCCAGCCCGCGCGCGCTGACTCCGTACGGCGTAGCAAGACATGCAACCTGGCCTCCAGTTCCTCAAACGCGAAAGGTTTGAGCATATAGTCATCCGCCCCCGCCTTCAGGCCGGCGACCTTGTCCTGTAATGCATCGCGAGCGGTCAAAATCAGAACCGGTGTGGCAGCACTCCTCTTCCTGAGGCGAGCAAGCACCTCCATGCCCGAGAGTCCCGGCAGACCCATATCCAGCACAACCAGATCAAAGGTTCGCAGCGAGAGCATGGCATTCGCCTCCGCTCCATCATGGCTCAACTCCACGGAAAAGCCCATCTGCTGAAGCCCCAGCTTCAGGCTGTCCGACAGAACCGGATCATCTTCCACCAACAGAATGCGCATGTTTGGCATTTTCCGATGCAATACAAGCAGCTAAGTAAATGCTGATTTATTCGCTCACGCGAAACATCAGCAGAAAATTTCCGCGGCGCATGTCCGCGAAAATTTGCGCTTTCAATGACTTGCGTCATTGAGCGGCAAGCCGATTCTCGGCTTGCAAGGGAAGCACCGAATAAATCAGTGCTTCCCTAAAAGGATAAACAGTTTTTTATTCGCTCCTACCTGAAGCCTTGGATTTGTAAGCTTGGTGTAAGCCGCATCAACCAGAATACCAATCAAGCAGGCTGTGCCTGTGGTTTCCTTAACTTCAAATGGAGATATGTATGAACAAACTTCTTCTTGCTCTGGTCGCCACCGCTTTCGCCGGTTCCGTCATGGCAGCCGATGCGCATAAAGCCACGCCGGCCACCCCTGCCGTTGCGGCCACTCCCGCCACCCCGGCTGCTGAAAAACCTGCCGAGGCGCCCAAGAAGATGGTGAAAAAGCACAAGAAAGCAGACCACAAAGCTGCCGACTCCGCAGCCCCTGCTGCTGACGCCGCCAAAAAATAATCTGGCAAAACAAAACGCCCTGCACAATCGCAGGGCGTTTTTATTGTTTTCTTGCACACAATCAAGTGCCAAAGAGCGATTGCCACCAGCGCTTGCGGTTATTCGGCACAATTGCCGGATTGAGGCTGACCGGTACTTGCTGGCTCATGATCCAGCCGGGAAAGATATGGTGTCCGCTTGAGCCGCACGAAACGCCAAGATTGTGCGGATCATAGATTTTGATGAAACTGGGCTTGTCGAGGTCATCGGCATAGACAATGCCGCAATAATCCTCTTCGTGTTCCTTCCGCAGTAACTCGTCAATCCGGCTGATGAAATGCCCGACTTCTTCGCTGGACGATTTCTTCTCCGGTAAATCCTGTCCAACGGCATACAAATACCAGCCCGCGCCGGTGTCCAGCTTTTGCCACAGCGCCGTGAGCTGCTCCCACGACAAAATGCTATAAAGCGTGCCCCAGTACTTGGCTTCGAAATCGGTGGCAAGTTTGTGGGGCGCGTTCATCTCGATTACTTGGCGACCTGCTTTTCCTTGATTTCTTCCAGCGTCTTGCAATCAATGCACAGGCTGGCGGTTGGCCGCGCCTGCAGGCGCTCGATGCCGATCTCGACACCGCAGGACTCGCAATAACCGTAGTCGCCGGAATCGATCTTGGCGATGGTTTCGTCGATCTTCTTGATCAGCTTGCGCTCGCGATCGCGGTTTCTGAGTTCCAGTGCCATGTCGGACTCCTGGGTCGCCCGGTCGTTGGGGTCGGCAAACACGGTCGCCTCGTCCTGCATGACGTGAATGGTGGTATCGATGTCGTGCGACAGCTCGGCTTTCCAAGCCTCGAGGATTTTGCGAAAATGTGAGCGCTGCTTCTCGTTCATGTATTCCTCGCCCTTTTTGGCCTTGTAGGGTTCAAAACGCTTCAAATGTTCGGTGGCCATGTGGTTTTTCCGCTTTGCTGAACAAAATAAACCTGACTTAATAACAGATTTTGCCTGTTTCCCGCAACTGATTAATTTTCGCCATTCCCATGACTTTACAAGCCCTGATTTTTGACGTGGACGGCACACTTGCCGATACCGAACGCGACGGTCATCGTCCTGCCTTCAACACCGCCTTCCGGGATGCCGGCCTCGACTGGAACTGGGATGCCGACCTTTACGGCAAGCTCCTTTCCGTCACTGGGGGCAAGGAGCGGATGAAATACTATGTCGAGACGTATCGCCCGGATTTCAAGAAACCGGCGCATTTCGACGAACTGGTCGCCGACCTGCACAAGGCCAAGACCCATCACTACACTGCCATGCTCGCCACAGGCAAGGTCCCCATGCGTCCTGGTGTAAAGCGCCTGCTGAAAGAAGCGCGCAAGGAGAAAATCCGCCTGGCCATTGCCACGACCACAACCCCGGACAATGTCACAGCCCTGCTCGAACACAGCCTGGGACGCGGCAGCACCAAATGGTTTGAAGTGATCGCAGCGGGCGACATCGTTCCATCCAAGAAACCCGCGCCGGATATTTACCTCTGGGCGCTGGATGCGATGAAACTCGCGCCGGAAAGCTGTCTGGCATTAGAGGATTCGGAAAACGGTATCCGCGCGAGCCAGGGTGCGGGACTCAAAACGCTCATTACCACAAACGGCTACACGCACGACCACGACTTTACGGGTGCCGCCGTGGTGCTCACCGACCTGGGCGAACCCGATCATGCTGCCACTGCCTTATCTGGCGTCTGGCAAGGACAAGGCTATGTCACGCTGGAAAGCCTGAGGGTTTTGCATAGCTAATGAAAAATCTTTGACGCAAAGGCGCAAAGACGCAGAGAACTACAAATCTTTTAATGCAGGGAAAACAGGGAAAGTTTGCGGGCACAATTTTTTGCATTGTTTTTCTCCGCGCCTTTGCGCCTCTGCGTCAGGTTTTGGTGTGGATGTCGTAGGCTTGCAGGGTGTTCTGCAACAACGAAGCCACCGTCATCGGCCCAACGCCGCCGGGCACAGGCGTAATCCAGGCGGCACGGGTCTTCGCCGCTTCAAACTCCACATCGCCGCACAACCGACCATCGGGCAAGCGATTGATGCCAATATCGATCACCGTCGCACCTTCCTTGATCCACTCGCCTTTGACCAGCCCAGGCTTGCCCACTGCGGCCACAACAATATCGGCCTGCATGGCCAATACCGGAAGATTGCGGGTCTGGCTATTGGCCACTGTCACGGTGCAACCTTCCATCAGCAATTCCAGCGCCATGGGTCGACCAACATGATTGGACGCGCCCACCACCAGCGCCTGCATGCCGCGCATGTCGGCATAAACGGTTTTCAGCAGCGACATCACGCCCATTGGCGTGCATGAGCGCAGCACCGGCATGCGCACCGCCAGACGGCCAATGTTGTAGGGATGAAACCCATCCACATCCTTGTCCGGATGAATGCGCTCGATCACCGTTTCGGGATCAATCTGCTTTGGCAACGGCATCTGCACCAGAATGCCATCCACCGCAGGGGCGTCATTCAGCTTGTCGATCAAAGCCAACAACGCCTCCTGCGTGGTGGAAGCCGGCAAATCATGCGAAACCGAACGAACGTCCGCGCGCTCGCAGGCGCGACGCTTATTGCGCACATAAATCGACGAGGCCGGATCATCGCCCACCAATATCACCGCCAGCGCCGGCGCACGCCGGCCGGCAGCCCTTAGCGCATCGACACGCAGCTTTAGTCCATCGACAATGCGATCGGAAAGCGCCTTGCCATCGAGAATCTGGGCGAACATAGACAGAAACCTGCTCGAAAAAAC
>CAZVBY010000083.1:0-8531 GCA_964625895.1 uncultured Thiobacillus sp. | reverse complement strand
GGAATATCCGGGTCAAGCGCGAGGATGGCGCCATTTCCCGGGCCGACGATGCGCGTCTGGCCGGTGGTTGCTTCCGGCAAGCTGATCAGCGCCATTTCGGTTCCGCGGATAAATGCCTCGCGTCGTGTGGGCTCGATGGCGGGCGCAAACTGGATCTGGCGTATCGCAACTTCTCGCGGCGGTGCTGGTGCGCGCGCCGGCCGGTTTTGATGCAGCTTGTTCATGATGGCCTGCCAGACCGGCGCGGCGCCGGTGACGCCGGACACGTCATGCATCGGCTCTCCTGATGCGTTGCCGACCCACACGCCCACGGTGTAGCGATCGGAATAACCCACGCACCAGTTGTCGCGCATGTCCTTGCTGGTGCCGGTCTTGACGGCGGACCAGCCGGAAGTGCCAAGCGCGTTGTCGAGGCCAAAAGTAAGCGAGCGGGCTTCGCGGTCGGACAGGATGTTGCTGATGATCCATGCTGTGGCGGGGGTTATCACCTGTCGGGAATTTCTTCCTACCCCCTCACCCCAACCCTCTCCCGCGAGGGGAGAGGGAGTCAGCGTCGCGGTGCTGATGAAACCGCCATTCGCCAGCGCACGGTAGGCATTGGTCAACTCAAACAGGGTGACTTCCGCGCCGCCCAAGGCCAACGCGTAGCCATAGTGATCGGCATCCTGTGTCAGCGTGGAAAAGCCCAGACGTTTCAGCTGGTCGTAAAAAGGCTCTGGCTCCAGCAGCACCAGCGTGCGCACGGCCGGCACGTTGAGCGAGGAGCCCAATGCCGTCCGAAGTGATACCCAGCCCTTGAAATCGCGGTCGTAGTTTTGCGGCAAATATTGGCCGCCGGCGGTTTCCACTGCCAGGGAAGAGTCGTCGAGCAGCGAGGCGGCGGTGAGGATGTTCTTTTCGATGGCCAATGCGTACAGAAAAGGCTTGAACGTGGAACCGGCCAGGCGCGGCGCGCGGGCGGCATCGACCTCGGGCGCGTCTGAAGTAAGCTGGCTGGAACCCACATAGGCGAGAATTTCGCCGGTGCGGTTGTCAAGCACGACGACCGCGCCGTCTTCGACCTGGCGGTCTTTCAGTTCGGCCAGATGCTGCTGCAATGTGCGCAGGGCGAAGCGCTGCAGATTGGCATCCAGGCTGCTTGTTACGACCTGGCCGGGTTTGTGCAATATCTGCCTTGCGATGTGCGGCGCGATCTGGTTATCGAAGGGAATGCGCGGCCGCACAACCAGCGTGGACCATGCCAGCGCGGTGATGCCTTTGCACGAAGGGCGTGGCGGTGAAAGCTTGCCGGCCACGTCGCAGGCGCGCTCGGCCACCTTGTCCGGCACGGCATTGGGGCCGCGCAGCAACGCGGACAACAAACTTGCTTCCGCCTTGTTCAGGCCGGAAGGATGCTTCTGGAACAATCCCCAGCTTGCGGCGTTGATGCCGGAAAGCTCACCGCGGAATTGCACGGTGTTGAGATAGGCTTCCAGAATCTGCGGTTTTTTCCAGGATTTTTCCAGTTCGCGCGCTGCCTGCATCTGGTCAAATTTTTGCGCGTAACTGCGGCCGTTCGTCCTGCGTGCAAGATTCGGGTCGAGCATGGCCGCCATCTGCATGGAAAGAGTGGAGGCGCCGCGATTGCTGTCAGTGAGCAGGCGATCCCACGCCGCGCCGAGCGCCGCCGCCCAGTCCACACCGCCGTGTTCGTAAAAACGTTTGTCCTCCGAAGTGAGCAGCGCTTCCTGCATGGCGGGCGAAAGCGCATCGAGCTTCAGCCATGGCAACCGACGCACGGTGTTATCGAGGCGCAGTGTGTGCAGACGTTCGCCGTTTCGATCGAGCAGCCAGGCTTCGGAAACATGGTGCTGCGACTTGTACGTGTCGAAGCTGGGCAGGGCATAGGCTGCGGTAGCGTAGGTCAGACAGGCGATAAAACCTGACGCGGAGACGCAAAGGCGCAGAGAAAATCCATACCAGTATTCTCCCTTACCGTTCACGGTTCTCCAGCGTACCCCTCTCCCGGCGGGAGAGGGGATGGGGTGAGGGAGAATGTTTTGCCACGCAAGGCACGGTAATGGTTTCGCGGGCAAAGAACATTTCGTATCGACTATCTCTGCGCCTTTGCGCCTCTGCGTCAAAAAAAACTGCAAAAGATTCACGGCCTGACAGCCATTTCCGACACGGGAAACTCGCCAAACAGTTCCGGCGCATACATGGCTTCGACGCGCGTGGACGGCAGTTTGTATTCGCCTTCGTTGTTGATCCGCACCGTGTACTCGACGGCGAACTTTCCCTTGGGCACCCAGGTGTAATAGGCGCGGAAGCTGTCGTGCGTGCGTTCTTCGTAAGCGGGCCACACCCAGCCTTCGCGATTCTCTCCGCTGGAGAGAATCGCGGAGTCACGGCCCAGCCCGGTGCCGAGGATGGTCGCGCCGGATGGGATGGGGTCGCTGACAGCGACCCAGCCCATGTCGGTTTGCGCGTCGATGTTAAGCCGCACGCGATAGACGTCGCCGCGATGCCAGCCCTTGGGTGATTTCGCATCAATGGGCGTGACGGTGCGGGTAATGCGGTAGCCGGCATTCAAGGGCTGTTTCAGTGGAATGGCGGCCAGGCTGGAAACCGTGGCCCAGGGCTTGCCGCTGCCGGCATGTTCCAGCTTGAGCGGCGCGGCGTCCTTGCCCCAGGGCAGCAGGGTGGAAGCTTCGGTCTGCTTCCAGTCGCTGGCAAAACTTTTCCCGGCCAGTTCGGCGGTGGTTTTGCCGGAGACTGGCACCGCTTCATGCCTGGCAGAGAATTTCTTCATTGCCAATACCCCCCAGGCATTGGCAACCGTGGTGTGCCAGCGGCCCTTTTGCAAGCGTGACAGCGAGCCGCGCACCAGTCGGCCGATGTCGTCTTTCCAGGCCGGATCGTCATTGGCGGCCAGCAGCAAACGATTGGCGTTGACATCGCCGTTCCACATCAGCCACCACCAGGCGTCGTTTCTTTCGGTGGAGAAGGTCATGGTTGTGCCGGAGAAATTCAGCCGGCTTTTCAGGATGGCACGCGCATCCTTCAAGCGCGCATTGCGATCCGGCAAGGTGTTGACGCGATCGTGTACCGCAATCCAGTCGAGCAGCGTGGTGGTGGGCCAGAGATTTGGCGTGTGGCTGAAGCTGTCCAGCCACTCGGGCTTGAAGCCGCTGTCCGGATAGCGGGACAGCGCTTCCATGGCGGCGATTTTCCGCACGGCGAGATCGGCCGTGTTCAGCACCGAACCGCGCACCACGCGGCCTTCGACGAAATTGGCCAGGCCTTGCAGCATGCGCGCGCGGGTTTCAGGTTCGATGTCATAGGCGGCTTCGTTTGAGATGCTCAATAAATACGCTGTCAGCGTGTCGCTGCCTTCGCGCAGATCGGTCCAGTACTTGGCCAGGCCGTCGCGGTCCAGATAAAGCGGCAGCCGGGCGGCGATGGATTGCCAGCGGACTTCATCCTGAAGCGACACTGCCACCGAAGCCTGCTGTTCCAGGCAGGTCCAGGGATAACGCGACATGTATTCGGCAACGCCGGGCAGGTCGTCGCCGAGCCTGGCTTGCAGCTTCACACCGATGCCGCCGCGTCCAGGAATCGCGTCCGCCGGGATTTGCGTTGCCATGCTGACGGGTTTGTCGAGCTGCATGAGCGTGGCCTGGAAGGTGCGCACCGGCACGGCCTCGATGACGGCTTGCGTAAGTTTCATGCGGTCTTTCGCGCCACCGGATTTGTCTGCGCTGGCTTCTTCCGCGCTGATGTCCCAGGCGAGTTTCTTCACGCCGTGGGGAATGTTGACCGGGAAGGCGATTTCCTTCGATTCACCGGCATTGAGTGAAACGGATTGCGGAGCCGGGTCGGGCATGCCGCTAACAGCCGTCTTTACCACGGCCTTGATTGCCCTGTCGCTGCCGTTGCGCACGGTGATGTAGGCGACATAGGCATCGCCTTCGCGCACCACGGGCGCCAGACCGGATTGCAGGATGAGATCCTGCCGGGACTGGATGGAGGTTTCACCCATGCCGAAGCGGCCGACGTTGACATTGGCCACCGCGACGATGCGGAACGCAGTCAGGCTATCATTGAGCGGAAAACTGATTTCAGCCTCACCCTTGTCGTCGAGTTTCACGCGCGCCTGCCAGTACACGCGGGTGTCGAACAGTTCGCGCGCCGACTGCTTGCCGCCGCCACCGCCCGCCGCAACAGCCTTGCGGCCATAGTGGCGCTTGCCCACCACCTGCATTTGCGCGGTGCTGGTTTCCACTTCGATGCCGCGCCGGGCCATCATCGCATCCAGCAGTTTCCAGCTGTCGTTGGCCTGCAATTCCAGCAGGCCTTCGTCGATGACGGCAATGGCCGCTTCGCCATTTCTTGCCGGGCTGCCATCGGGGCGTGTCACGCGGATTTTTGTTTTCACCTGTTCGCGCACGCGGTATTTGGGTTTGTCGGTCGTGACCTTGACCTCCAGGGCATGGCCAGACCAGCCGGTCTTAAGTTCGGTCGCGCCCATGCGGAAGGCAGGTTTGCCCAGATCGACCATGGCGGTGGGCGCAATGCCGGCAATGCGGCCGCGCACGGCCAGCGCGCTGACGAAGACATTGGGACCATAGTGCGGCTTGATCGGCACGTCGATCACGGGCGAGTCACGCTTTACTTCCGTGACCCAGGCGTCGAGCACGCCTTCGCGTTCGATGCTGACCAATACGGTTGCCGTTTCAAACGGCAGGGCCAGGCGTAATTTTGCCGTTTCGCCGATGTCGTATCTGCGCTTCTCCGGTACAAGGTTCATGCGATCGTTGTCGGAGACCTGCATCCAGCTGTCCGCACCTGGCACCCAGGTGTCGGCATGGGCGGCGCTTGCATTGCCGGCGGCGTCTTTCGCGCGCGCCTGCAATATCAGATCACCCGTCGCGGGCGCCTTCAGTTCGCAGGCCAGGCGGCCCAGGTCGTCGGTCTTGCCCGCGCAGGCATCGGCGGCCTTGCTGATTTCACGCCCATGCGCGTAGGCATAAAAACCGCCGATGAGCCGCTTGCGATGGCTGTACCAGTCGCGCTTGAGAATTTCGGTTTTGATGTCGACGCCTGCCATGGGTTTGCCGCGCACGTCGACGGCCTGCACGGTAAATTTCAAGCCATCTTTCGACAGCAGCCACGAATCCGGTTTGACCGCCAGCAGGATGGAAGAAGGGTAGAGCGGAATGCGGGTTGCCGCGGTCAGCGTTTCGCCGTTGGCGTCGCGGTATTCCAGTTCCGCCAGCAGGTCGCGCGGAGTCTCGCTTGCGGGCAGGCCCGTGATTTCGACACGCGATGCGCCGCCTGCGTCCAGCTTGAAGGATTGGGTCTTGATGGACTTGGTTGCGGAAGGGACGTTGTCCTCGCCATCGAGGTCGTATTCGCCAATGTGCCAGTCGGCGCCTTCTTCCTCGCGCCCCGTTTTGACCGCGCCGTTGGCAAAGCTCCAGTCTTCATAATCTTCGAAGCGCACGGTCTTGTCCTGCAACTGGCCGCGCAGCTTGACCGGCGCGAAGCTGGCCGCGCCGCCGGAAAGATAGGCAAGCTGCGCATCGATGGCCAGGCCTTGAACATTGATGGCGGGCTTGCCCGGACCCGTCAGTGTGGCGCGCATGGTCGGCACGCGGTAGGCCGCGACGCGGAAGCTGCCTGCTTCGATCCGCGTTTCCTGTCCGCGCAGGGTATGCGGCACGAGGATGGCATAGCGTCCCTGTTTGGCTTCCTTGGGCAATGTCACGCTGGCCTCGGTGATGCCCTGGCTGTCCCATTTCACTGGCAGCTTGATCTCGTCGCCCGTGCCATCGTGCTGGAGAATGATTTCCTTGCCGAGTTTGTCCTTGTCGACAAAGGCAAAGCCGTTCACCGCTTTCCTGCGCATGAAGAGTTTCATGCCTGCGGTTTCACCCGCCCGGAACAGGCTGCGGTCGAGCACCGCATGGGCGATGTAGGGGCCCTGCCAGCTGTTCTGATACAGGTTGAAACGCCAGGTCGAGATGCCCTCGTTCCAGTCAGAGAGCACAAACGAGAAGTCGCCCTCCTTGTAGGCGGTAACGTAATACTGTTTGTCCCAGTTGTTCATGCAGCCGGGCAGGGCACTGGTTCCCGGCAAATCCTTTTCTATATTGAATAGCCCGCTTGCGCCGGTTTTACCCTGCGCGTGGATGGCGCCGCCGCAATCGCGCACGGCGATGTCCACCCCGGATACCGGCTTGCCTGTATCGAGCGCCGTCACCCACACCAGCGACGACTCGCGCCCCTGCTTGAAATGCACGGACAGGTTGGTGACGAGCGCGGCGGCGCGAACGTGGTAGGGCTTCTTTTTCGCCATCAGCGATTCGCCCAATCGCGGGCTCGCCACTTCAACCACGTGGAATCCAGGCTCTTTCAACGGAATGCCGATGACCTCGGTTTCGCGGTCGGGCAGCGGCTTGGGCAGCGGGAAGGACTGGATCTTGTGCTGTGGCCCGAAGATGGAATCCTCGGCGCCGTAATGTTTGACGAATTCCTTTTTCGTCTTTTCATCATATCCCCAGTCGTTGCGCTCGAATTCCTGGATTCGCTTCATCCAGGCGATGACTTCCAGCGGCTTTTGCGTGACCAGGCGCTCGCCCTTCAGCACCGCGTGGCCCTTGCGCATTTCGCCCGTGGCGCGCAGGGTCAGCGGCAGCATGGGATCGGCGTTTTTTTCGATAAGCCCGAAACCGGCGGCGAACTTGGCCAGCGGCGGCGCGGCATCGGTCTTGATGGCAAGGGGAAATTTTTTCGCGTTGGCGAGCGTGCGGCCCGCGTCGTCCTTGAAGCCGGCGGGGAGTTTCAGAATCAAACTGGCGTTTTCCGGGAAGGGGCCTTTGAAGCTGAGACTTTGCGTTGAACCCGATGCCAGATCGTCCTTGCCGATTTCCGGTTTCCAGGATTTACCCGCGCCGGACAGGCTGATTTTAGATGCCAGTTTGGCTGAAACGGGCGCGGTGAAGCTGAAGGTCATGGGCAGGATGGGCAGGCAGGGCGCCTTGGCGTTGGTCTTCTCGCAGCGCAGTCTGGCCGAGAACGCCGGACGAACCTGATAGGCCAGGGTTTGCGCGGCGGAAACCGGCACGCCGGTTTGCGATTCGATGCCTTTGTCCCAGACCAGATTCAGTTTGGCCCCGGCTGGCAGGCGGCGCGCGCATTGCAGGACCACAACCGGCGCGTTTTCCGCGCTGGCAGTCGCAAGGATTTTTTCCTTGGTGGTGCCGCCAGGCATGCGGAGAAAGAATAGCCGCGCGGTGGAGAGGTCGATCGCATAGCCATATTCAGAAAAAAACTCGCGGGCGTTTTCCAGCACGGTCTTGCGTGTCCTTGCGTCGACCAGCCTGGCCGGAATTTTCTCACCCACGCCTTCGGCCACGCACCACACCCGGTTGTTCAGTGTGGAGGATTTTGCTGGCGCATCCAGCCCCAGAATGAAAATCTGGTTTTCGTCGACGGCCTCGCTGCCTTCGCTGGGCCAGGTCGTCAGGATTGCTGGTCCGCCCGTGGAGAAGAACTTGCTCGCGGACTCGATCTGCGTGCCATCCAGCGCTTTGCTGCCTGGCTTGAGCGTGAACGTGCAGCGCACGCCCGCGGGCAGATCGCGTTCAAAGTCGTATACCCAGTTGCGGCCATCCACCCAGCGCCCGCTGCCTTTTTCCGCGCAGTCGATGTTGAAGGGTTCGGACAGTCGCGGATCGCCCAGCGGCACCATCTCGTGCGTGAAGCGGACAGACACCTGACGCACGCCCTTGACTTCGCCCAGCGGGGAAAAGGATTCGATGCCGGCGGCATGCACCATGCCAGTGACCAGGGATAGCATCGCCAGTAGATGGCGCATTGGAGGCTCCTGCGTACATGAAAACTGAAAGCTAGTGTCTCAACCCATAAGTTTCGCTATGTTCGACGCGCCCCGCATCACCGATTGCTTTGTCGCTCATCCTCGCCATAGCTACGGCTATGGCTGCGGTTCGCTTCGTGCAATCGGCGCGCGGATGCGCGTCTCGGCATGTACGCAAACTTATGGGTTGAGACACTAGCACAGCGCGAAGATGCGCGCCATGAACTGCAAAGGGGGTTATAGAGCCTATTTCAGCAGGAATTGGAAGATGCGTTGCTGCCAAAGCCCGGATGAACGCGCGAAGCGCATCCGGGATACGAAGCCAAGGAGCGCGCCAAAGCGAGCGCCGGGTTTTGGCGCAACCCGAAAGGACGGCGCACGGCGGGCGGCTGACTTTGTTGCACGGCTTGTGAAGGGATCGGCCATTTACTTCGCCGCGCGTCGCGTCATCCATCCCGTCATGCTGCCGTCGCACATCCAATTCCTGCTGAAATAGGCTCCTAGGTGCTGATTGCCGGAGTTTTCAGATTGGATGCGTCGGTTGACGAGGCCACGAGCTTGCGCAGCTCCGGGATGCACGACCCACAATTGCTGCCGGCCTTGAGTTGAATGCCAAGGGCTTCGACCGAAGCCGCACCGTTTTTGATGGCGCTTTTCAGGGTGTTTTCGC
>CAZVBY010000082.1:0-8571 GCA_964625895.1 uncultured Thiobacillus sp. | reverse complement strand
TTGGTTGATGTGTCAACTGTTGATGTGTCAACCGGGGCTTTGTGAACAAGGCTTGTGGTGTCCATTAGCCGATAGGGCTTGAGTGACTCTCCCGCCTCCAGCAAACCGAGAAAACCGTGCGGGGCGTAGCCGCGAACCATGCCATTTGGGCAGTTGGCCGGTTTGTCGATGTGCTTGCCTTGAGCGAGCAAGCGCGCGGATTCCGCGTCGATTTCCAGGGTTGGCAAGGCGCTGGTCAAACTATCCGGCGGCAGCAGGAGAAACAGGCGCTGTGCGTCTGTCATGGCTTCCAGGGATTCCAGCGTATGTGTTTGTTCGGATGAAAAGTTTCCGCTGCGGGTGCGCTCAAGGCCGATCAGGTGCGCGCCACAACCGAGGGCTTTGCCGATATCTTCAGCCAGCGTGCGGATGTAGGTGCCGCCAGAGCAGTGGATGTCCAACACGAGCTGGTCGCCATCCAGAGACACCAACTCCAGGCTGTGCAGGATGATTGCGCGCGGCTTGCGCTCGACCTGGATACCTTGCCGGGCATATTCATAAAGCGCCCTGCCTTGGTGCTTGAGGGCAGAGTGCATGGGCGGGATTTGTTGCAAGTTGCCGGTAAAACGGGGCAGTAATTGTTTGATGTCTTCAATCGAAGTGTGGACGGGACGGGTTTCAACCGGTGTACCTTCGGTATCACCTGTGGTCGTGGTGACGCCGAGCTTGAGCGTGGCGCGGTAGGCTTTGTCGCCATGCAGGGCATGACTGGAAAACTTGGTGGCCTGCCCGAAGCAGATGGGTAGCAATCCTGAAGCGAATGGATCGAGCGTGCCGGTGTGGCCTGCCTTTGCCGCGTGATAGAGCCGTTTGACTTTCTGCAGCGCGGCATTGGAAGTCCAACCGGCTGGCTTGTAAAGCAGCAGTACACCATTAATCGGTTTGGGCTCAGCGTTTGCCCCCTCTCCCTCTGGGAGAGGGTTGGGGTGAGGGCCATTTTGACGGACCGCTTTCAATCGTCTTTGGGATGTTTGGCGTCTTCGGCGATGGCCTGATCAATCAGTTGCGAAAGATGCATGCCATGCTCGACGGATTCATCGTAAGCAAAGGTGAGCTGCGGCACCAGGCGCAATTTCATGCGGTGCGCTAACTGACTGCGGAGAAACCCTGCTGCGCGTCGCAGGGCGCGCAAGACTTCTTCATGGCTGGATTCTCCGGGTTTGGCAGTGAGACTGGTGACAAAAACCTTGGCATGTTCAAGATCGTTGGTGGCTTCCACACCCGTGATCGTGATAAGGCCGATGCGCGGATCCTTCAGCTCCAATCGAATGATCTCGGCGAGTTCTCGCTGGATTTCGTCGGCGACTCTACGGGAACGGGGGAAGTCTTTGGGCATAACGCCTCCATAAATTTACTGCGCGGGCGTGTTCCGCGCGTGTCCGGTGCTCGGAATGCTCATGTATGTCCATATACACTCCGTTTCCTGCGCTCCGGGCACACCCGGCTGACGCCCGCTCGCGACAATTTCTAGAGGCGCTCATCCGGTTCTGAATTACAGCGTCCGCGCCACTTCCACGACTTCGTAGGTTTCGAGCTGGTCGCCTTCTTTGATGTCGTTGTAGTTCTTGAGCGAGAGGCCACATTCGAAGCCTTCCTTGACCTCGCGAACATCGTCCTTGAAACGCTTGAGCGAATCAAGCTCGCCATCGAACAGCACCACATTGTCGCGCAGGAGCCGTACCCGGCTGCCACGCCGGACCAGTCCGGAAAGTACCATGCAGCCGGCCACGGCCCCCACTTTCGGCACCTGGAAAACCTGGCGGATTTCGACCTGGCCAAGCACGTTTTCCTTTTTCTCCGGCGAGAGCAGGCCGCTCAAGGCGGCTTTCACTTCATCCACCGCTTCGTAGATGATGTTGTAGTAGCGGATGTCCACACCCGAGTTTTCCGCCAGCTTGCGAGCGTTTGCGTCAGCGCGGACGTTGAAGCCGATGATGACGGCTTTTGACGCCAGCGCCAGGTTGACGTCGGATTCGGTGATGCCGCCGACGCCGCTATGGATGACGTTGACCTTGACTTCGCTGGTGGAAAGCCGGCTTAACGCATGCGTCAGACCTTCGTAGGAACCCTGCACATCTGCCTTGATGATGAGCGGCAGTTGCTTGACCTCGCCTTCGGCCATTTGTTCAAACATGTTTTCAAGCTTGGCCGCCTGCTGCTTGGCCAGTTTGACGTCGCGGTATTTGCCTTGGCGGAACAGCGCGATTTCGCGCGCTTTCTTTTCATCCGGCAACGCCAGCGCGTCGTCACCGGCATTGGGGACGTCAGACAGTCCCTGGATCTCTACGGGAATGGCCGGGCCGGCTTCATTGATGGACTTGCCGTTCTCATCCAGCATGGCACGCACCCGGCCATAAGCCTGGCCAGCGAGCATGATGTCGCCGCGCTTCAATGTGCCCGATTGAACCAGCAAGGTGGCAACCGGGCCCTTGCCCTTGTCCAGACGCGATTCGATGATGATGCCCTTGGCCGGCGCTTCCTTGGGCGCGGTCAGTTCCAGCACTTCGGCTTGCAACAGAATCGCATCCAGCAGGCTGTCAATACCTTGGCCTGTTTTGGCGGAGACTTCGACAAACATGGCGTCACCACCCCAGTCTTCCGGCACAACTTCATGATTGGCCAGCTCTTGCCGAATGCGTTCGGGGTTGGCATCGGGCTTGTCGATTTTGTTGACCGCGACCACGATGGGCAGATTGGCTGCCTTGGCATGATGAATGGCTTCGGTTGTTGTTGGCATCACACCGTCATCCGCGGCAACGACCAGAATCACCAGGTCGGTGGCCTTGGCGCCTCGCGCACGCATGGCGGTAAAAGCCTCGTGACCCGGCGTGTCGAGGAAGGTGATCATGCCCTTGGGCGTTTCAACGTGGTAGGCGCCGATGTGCTGGGTAATGCCACCGGCCTCGCCCGCCGCCACCTTGGCACGGCGGATGTAATCCAGCAGTGAGGTCTTGCCATGGTCGACATGACCCATGACGGTCACGACTGGCGCGCGTGGGACTGCGGTGGCTTCGGTTGCGGCGCCTTCTTCCAGAAAGGATTCTGGTGTATCAAGCGCTGCGGCCTTGGCGACGTGGCCCATTTCCTCAACCACGATCATGGCGGTTTCCTGATCCAGCACCTGGTTGATGGTGACCATCGAACCCATCTTCATCAGGATCTTGATGACCTCCGCAGCCTTGACGGACATCTTGTGCGCCAGTTCGGCGACGGTAATGGTCTCGGGAACAGTGACTTCGTGCACTAGCGGCTCGGTCGGGGCGACAAACTGATGCTGACTGTCGTCGGCCTTGTGTTTTCCTCCCGCTTTCCTGCCGCGCCAGCCATCTCCGCCCGAGTCACCGCGTGTCTTGATGGCGCGTTTTTTCTGCTGCTCTTCCGCCCAACTGCTTTTTTCTTTTTTGGCGGGTTTTTTGTCCTTGCTTTCACCTTCGGGTTTGGCGGGCTTGTGCAGGGTCGCGGCGGATTCTGTCTTGGCTGGCGCTTTGGCTTGTTCGGCCATGCGGGCGGCTTCCGCCTGCTTCCTCAGCAGTTCGCGCTCTTGTCTTACACGCAAATCTTCTGCCTGTGCCGCCAGCAAGGCCTGGTGCCGACGGGCCTCTTCATCGCGCAACTGTCGCTCCGCTTCGTCGATCACGCTCACGGCTTTCTTGCGAACGGTGCGCTTGGGCGGGGCTTCCTCAGCGGCGGGAGCGGTGGACTCTGTCGTGGGCGGATGCGGCTCCAGGGCGGGTGGCGTGACTTCGACTTCCGCTACAGATGCCTCGGCCACAGGAGCCTTCGCCACCGGAACTTCGGCCACAGGAGCCTCTGCCACGGGTGGTGGCATTTCCTCTGCCGGTTGCGGCAACGCTTCGATGGTTGATGGCGGCGCGATCTCGGCCGCCGCCGCGTCTTTCTTCACGTAAGTGCGCTTCTTGCGCACTTCAACCTGAATGGTGCGGGACTTGCCGGTCGTGCTGGCGGCCTTGATTTCGGTGGTTTGCTTGCGGGTCAGTGTGATCTTGGTTTTGGTTTGTTCTTGCGCGCCGTGCATTTTGCGCAAGTAGTCCAGCAGCTGGGTCTTGTCGGCTTCGGTGATGGTGTCGCCCGCGGCAGATTTATGGACGCCGGCCGCCTTGAGCTGTTCCAGCAGCAGCTCGGGTGAAAGCTTCAGTTCCGTTGCGAATTGTTCGACGTTCATGTGCGGCGGTTTCCGTCCTTTAAATTACTTTTGCGCGGCCGCGGAGGATTCCGCAGCAAACCAGGGCGCCCGGGCGGCCATGATGAGCAGTTTGGCGCGTTCCTCTTCCATGCCGGTCATTTCCACCAGATCGTCCACGGCCAGATCGGCCAGATCTTCCGTGGTATGGACGCCCTTTGCGGCAAGCAGGCGGGCGGTTTCCGGGTCCATGCCATCCAGTGACAGGAGATCGCCAGCAGACGCTTCGACCTTTTCTTCGCCGGCGATCGCGGCTGTCAGCAGTGCGTTGCGCGAACGATTGCGCAGCTCGTTGATGATGTCATCGTCAAACGCCTCGATTTCCTGCATTTCCGTCAAGGGCACGTAGGCGACTTCCTCCAGTGTGGAGAAACCCTCGTCGACCAGGATTTGCGCGACTTCTTCGTCCACGTCGAGCTTTTCCATGAAAAGTCTTAATGTCGCCTGCGTTTCCTTGGCCTTTTTCTCCTCGGCCTCGGCATCGGTGACGATGTTGAGTTCCCAGCCAGTTAGTTCGGACGCCAGACGAACATTTTGCCCGTTGGCGCCGATCGCTTTGCCCAACTGTTCTTCTTCGACCACCACGTCGATGCTGTGCTTTTCCTCGTCCACCACGATGCGGCTGACCTCGGCCGGCGCCAGGGCGTTGATGACAAACTGCGCTGGATCGGGCGACCACAGGATGATGTCGACGCGCTCGCCAGCCAGTTCATTGGTGACGGAGGTAACGCGCGAGCCACGCAAGCCGATGCAGGTGCCGATGGGGTCAATGCGCTGATCGTTGGATTTGACCGCGATCTTGGCGCGCAGCCCCGGGTCGCGCGCTGCACCCTTGATTTCGATGAGGCCTTCTTCGATTTCCGGAACTTCCAGTTCAAACAGTTTCATGATGAATTCGGGCGCAGTGCGGGAGAGCAGCAACTGCGGGCCGCGACCGCCGCGCTCGATTTTCATCAGATAAGCCCGGACGCGATCGCCTACGCGCAGATTTTCGCGCGCGATCATCTGATCGCGGTGCAAGAACCCTTCGACCCGTCCGGATTCGATAATGGCATTGCCGCGATCCATGCGCTTGACCACGCCGGTGACCAGGTGTTCTTTCCGTTCCAGAAAATCGTTCAGGATCTGCTCGCGCTCGGCGTCGCGGATACGCTGCAGGATAACCTGCTTGGCGGCCTGTGCGCCGATCCGGCCAAATTCGACGGCTTCAAGCGGCTCTTCCACGTAGTCCCCGACCTGAATGTCCGGGTGATCATACTGCGCATCCACCAGCAAAATCTGGTTGTCTTCGGACTCAAGTTCCTGTTCCGTCACCACCAGCCAACGGCGAAAAGCCTTGTGGTCGCCGGTTTCATGATCAATTTCCACGCGCACATCGGCATCGCCCTTGATGCGTTTCTTGGTGGCAGAAGCCAGTGCCATTTCCAGCGCACCGAACACAATTTCGGGATCCACGCTCTTCTCGCGCGCCAGCGCATCTACCAGCATCAGCATTTCGCGGCTCATTGCCTAACCCTCCAACATAAAACCCGGATTAAAACTCCGGTTTCAAACGTGCCGTATCAATATTTCCCAAGTCGAACTGCGCCATCGTGCCTTCCATCTCGATTCGCACCTTATCGTCCTCAAGCCCCAGCAGACGACCACTGAATTTCTTGCGGCCCTCTTGCGGTATACGCAGCTTGATATTGACCAGTTGTCCCGCGAAACGGCTGAAGTCCGCCGGCTTGGCCAACGGCCGGTCGAGTCCTGGCGAAGACACTTCCAAACGGTCGTAATCGATGTTCTCCACTGCGAACAGCCGGGACAGCTGGTTGCTGACCGCTACGCAGTCATCAATCGTGATGCCACCCTGCGCCGGCGTATCGGGCGATGTTTCGGGCGGAACATATCCTTCCGGCCTGTCGATGAAAATGCGCAGCAGGCCGTGGCCGGAGCGCTCCCACGCCACCAACTCGTATCCCATGCCGGTAAGCGTCGATTCAAGCAGCGCGGACAGTTCCATTTCGGCGGTACAAATAAAAAATGGGCGAACCGCCCATGCTATAAAGCATTAAATTTAAAGTTGCAGGATTATAACCGCTTGCGCCAGAAATTGCCAGTGGTGCCCGGAACCGGAATCGAACCGGTAAGGGCTGATTAGGCCCGGCGGATTTTAAGTCCGCTGTGTTTACCAATTTCACCACCCGGGCGGAATGGGAGCCGGGATTCTAGCAGAGGGAGTGGAGGCGGGGGTCGGAATCGAACCGGCGTAGACGGCTTTGCAGGCCGCTGCATAACCACTTTGCTACCCCGCCGCGCATGATTGCAACGAAAAAGGGAAAACGAAAGTGTATGACTTTCGTTTTCCCAGGGTGTCTGGAGCGGGAAACGAGGCTCGAACTCGCGACCTCAACCTTGGCAAGGTTGCGCTCTACCAACTGAGCTATTCCCGCGTTAAGAGCCGCGCATTATGGTGAATGCCGCGACTACTGTCAATACACAAATTATATTCATTCGCTTAATGCCTTGGTTGCCATGCCGAGGTAATAGGCCATCGAAATCAGTGTCAGCACCACGGCGATGTTGATTAACAAATGTCCGATGGCTTGCGTCGGGAAGCCGGCCAAGGGCTCCCAATACAGTAGCAAGGATATGGCGATCATCTGGAAGGCGGTCTTGAGTTTGCCAATGAAGCTGACGGCGACGCTGCCGGATTTTCCGGCCTTGGCCATCCATTCGCGTAGTGCGGAGATGGCGATTTCGCGGCCGATGATGATGAGCGCAACGACAGGCCCGGCACGACCCAGATCAACCAGCGTGATGAGTGCCGCAGCGACCATGAGTTTATCGGCGACAGGGTCGAGAAATGCGCCAAAGGCGGATGTCTGGTTGAGTTTGCGCGCCAGATAGCCGTCAAACCAGTCGGTGACTGCCGCGATGATAAAAAAGCCAGTGGCGAGCAGGTTGGCGCTTGCGCCAAGCAGCATGTGTTGCGGTGCGTAGAACACGCCGATGACCAATGGGATCAGCAGGATGCGCAGCCAGGTGAGCAGATTGGGCAGATTGAGTGGCATGGGGCGAGGGGGGGATTTCAGTGCATTGTGTCATAGATGCGTTGCGCCAATTCTCGGCTGATGCCAGGTATTTCGGCAAGCGTTTCGACACTTGCGTCTTTCACGCCTTGCAGTCCGCCCAGTCGTTCCAGCAAGGTTTTTCGTCTGGATGGGCCAATGCCGGCGATGTCTTCCAGCGTGGATTGCGTGCGCGCCTTGCCGCGCCGGGCGCGATGGCCGGTGATGGCGAAGCGGTGGGCCTCGTCGCGCACTGTCTGGATCAGGTGCAGCGCCGGGCTGTCTGGCTTGAGGTGTTGCACGCGGCCGTCGGTAAACACCAGTTCTTCCAGCCCGGCCTTGCGTTCCGGGCCTTTGGCTACGCCGATGAGTTCGATGTCGGAAATGCCCAGCTCGGCCATGACTTCTTTGGCGATATTCAACTGGCCCAGGCCGCCGTCGATCAGGATCAAGTCCGGGCGCTTGCTGATTGCCTTCTCGGACGCTTGTTCGTCGGACTGTTGCAGCTTGCTGTAGCGCCGTGTCAGCGCGTCGCGCATGGCGGCGTAGTCGTCGCCCGGCGTAATGCCGCTGATGTTGTAGCGCCGGTATTCGCTGTTCTGCATTTTGTTCTGGTCATAGACCACGCACGAAGCCACCGTGGCCTCGCCCATGGTGTGCGAAATGTCAAAGCACTCGATGCGCGACAGCGCGGGCATGTCCAGCGCCTCGCGCAGCGCCGTCAGACGGGCTTCCTGGTTGGCGCTTTGCGCAAGCTGCTGCGCAATGGCGACCTGCGCGCCCTTCTCGGCCATGTTTAACCAGACACGGCGCTCGCCTTGCGGATTGCGGATGAGGCCAACTTTTCTGCCAGCCCGTTCGGTCAGCCATTCGATCAACACACCGGCATTCACGTCCTGATTGACGACGATGCAGGGCGGCACCGGCTTGTCGTGATAATGCTGGGCGATAAAGGCTTCTAAAACATCGGCGGCGCTGACGTCTTCGGTATTTTTCGGAAAGAAATGCCGGTCGCCCAGATGCCGACCGCCGCGCACCATGGCCAGCGTCACGCACCAAAGCCCCTGCCCGGCAGTGACGGCAATCACATCCGCATCGCGCTCGGATTCGTTGTCGATGACTTGCTGTTCACGCACACGCGACAAGCTCTGAATCTGGTTGCGAAATGCGGCGGCCTGTTCGAACTCAAGATTTTCTGCTGCGGCAGCCATGCGCGCAGTCAACTCGTTCAGCAATTCGTCTTCCTTGCCTTCCAGAAACAGCACGGCGCGTTTCACA
>CAZVBY010000081.1:0-8590 GCA_964625895.1 uncultured Thiobacillus sp. | reverse complement strand
TTCTTCGGTGCAGCTTTCTTCGCCGCAGGCTTCTTCGCGGCAGCTTTCTTCGGTGCAGCTTTCTTTGCCGCCGGTTTCGCAGCAGTCGTCTTCTTCGCAGCCGCCGGCTTCTTGGCTTTCTTCTCTTCAGCCATAGTGAACCTCCATTGCATGTTTGAGAAAGGGAAAACAAACAACCCGCTTACTACAGCACGGATTATTCAACAATGCCGGCGGACCGGAATTGATGAATTCAAGCGCTTTCCCCGGCCATCCCTTGATTTGGGGCCGGATGGAGGAAAGCATCGAAGGGGGATTCGCCAGGGGTGGAGAGCTTGGGAGCGCCCGCTGGTTTGCGGTGGAAACGCTGATCAGGACTGCGGCAGAGGCGGCATCCAATCCGGTTACGGATTCGGTTCGATGAGTCATCGTGCGCCCAGCGTCTTCCTGCATGCCCTGCCTTTCTTTGGCTACTGCGGAGAAAACTGCATTTCCGATTTGTCGGCCTCGACCTACTATATGTAGTAGGTTGAATACCATTGGGCCCTAATAGTAGTAGCCCACAAAAATCAATGCAAGATAAATTTTGAGCGCGCATTTGCAGATGCCTGCAAACGTTGCAGTCAAGCCACGCACATCGCCTCAGTCGAAGTCCAGCGAAGTGATGCGTGTCCAGTCGAAATGCGGACCGGGATCGGTCTTCCGGCCGGGTGCGATGTCTGCATGGCCGACGCAGGCTGCGAGGGGAAAATTCTCTCGCAGTGCGGCAATCAGCGCGTTCAAGGTCGCGTATTGCGCCTCGGTGAAAGCGCTGCAGTCGTCTCCTTCGAGTTCGACGCCGAGCGAGAAATCATTGCAGCGTTCCCGCCCGCGCCAGCACGACACCCCGGCATGCCAGGCGCGCGCAGCGCAGGAGACGAACTGGATGAGCCGGCCATCGCGCCGGATGAAAAAGTGCGCGGAGACGCGTCGGTCGGCAATGGCGGCGAAGTAGGGATGCGCCGCCGGGTCGAGGCGGTTGGTGAAGAAGTCGATCACGGCATCGCCGCCGAACTCGCCAGGCGGCAGGCTGATGGCGTGGATGACGAGGACGCTCACGACCGTCCCCGGCGGACGCGCAGCGTGATTCTGACTGGGAACCTGCTCCGCGCCGCGCAGCCAGCCCGCCTGATCGATCGGCCCGAGGGCCTCAGGCTTCGGGTTCATTGAGCCCCAGGCGCTCCATCCGATAACGCAACGACCGGAAGGTCACGCCGAGAATGCGCGCGGCGGCGGTCCGGTTGAACCGGGTCTTCTGCAAGGCGTCGAGGATGACTTGGCGCTCCAGGTCGTCGAGGTAGTCCTGCAAGGGCTTCGCACCGCTGCATGCCGCCTCGCCAGCGCCGACTTTCGATGGTTGCAACTGCAGGTCGTCGACATCGATGATGCCCCTGCCATGAAGTGCCAGCGCGCGCTCGAGGATGTTTTCCAGTTCGCGCACGTTGCCGGGGAAGGCGTAGGCCCGCAGCGCATTCATGGCCGACGGCGTGATCGCCGGAGCCGGCACGCCACTTGCCGCGGCCAGCCGATCGAGGATGCGCTGCGCAAACTCCGGCACATCGTCGCTGCACTCACGCAAGGCGGGCATGCGGATTTCGATGACGTTGATGCGGAAGAACAGGTCCTGGCGGAAGCGTCCCTCGTCCATCAAGTGGCGCAAATTCTGGTGCGTCGCACAAATGATGCGGACATTGACCGGCTCCTCGGCCGTCGCCCCGACGCGGCGCACATGCTTTTCCTGAATCGCGCGCAGCAGTTTCACCTGCATCGGCAGGGGCAGGTCCGCCACCTCGTCCAGAAAGAGCGTGCCGCCGTCCGCCGCCTGGAAAAATCCCTCGCGCTCGCTTTCCGCCCCGGTGAAGGCCCCCTTGCGATAGCCAAAGAATTCGCTCTCCATCAGGTTTTCCGGAATGGCGCCGCAGTTCACCGCGACGAACGGCCTGTCGCAACGCAGACTTTCGCGATGGATCAGCCGGGCGGCAAGCTCCTTGCCGCTGCCCGACTCGCCAGAGATGTAAACGGGCGCTTCGCTGCGCGCCACCTTGGCAATCAACTCGCGGACCTGAACAATCGGCGCGGACTGGCCGAGCAGTTCGTGCGTGCGCTGCCCGGCAGCATTTCTGTTCTCGGGCACGGTCAGAGCCGACTTCACCAGCGTGCGCAGCTGAGCCAGCGAAACCGGCTTGGACAGATAGTCGAATGCCCCGGACTTCAATGCCGCGACGGCATTCTCGGTACTGCCGTGGGCGGTGATCACCGCGACCGGCAAGGTCGGATGATTGGACTCGATATGCCGTACCAGTTCGAGACCGTCGCCGTCCGGCATGCGCATGTCGGTCAGGCAGAGTTGATACGGCTTTTCCTGCAGCAGTTGCTGCGCGGCGGCGACGCTGGCGGCGCAATCACATTCCAGGCCCATGCGCGCCAGCGTCATGTCGAGCAGTTCGCGAATGTCCGTTTCATCATCGACGATCAGAACCCGGGGGTTGCCGCTCATGTTTCTCCGTTGTCCTTGGGTTGTTCAGGATTGGGTGGCGCAAATGATATGCAGAAATGGGCGCCCGGAGCATTTTCGAGCAGAAACAGGCGCGCGCCGTTCGCTTCGCAGAGCTCGCGGGCGATATACAGACCGAGTCCCGTGCCCGAGGGCCGTGTCGTGAAGAACGGCTCGAATACCCGATCGCGTTCAGTTTCGTCGATCCCCTTGCCGTCGTCGATGATATGCAGGCTCAGACGCTCCTGTCCGGCATTCTGCTCGATGACAACCCGCACCGCGCCGGGTAACTCGCTGGCATAGCGCAAGGCATTGTCGAGCAGGTTGGAGGCAACCCGGTGCAGGTGGCCGCGGTCGAACCGGATTGCCACCCCTGCGGGAATGTCGACGGCGATTCTTCGCGCGCTACTGGCGTCCTGCAACGACCGCTCGTCGATCAGTCGCAGGAAATAATCCCGCAAATCGATCGCTTCCGGATTCACGCGATCCCGGCGCCCCAGCTCGACCACTTCCGACACAAGATGGTTCAAGCGTTGCGAGTTGTCGACGATGATGCGGGTCAGCCGCTCGACCCCCTTGCCGGGCGGCTCGTCGGCCAGCAGTTCGGCGGCATGGCTGATGGCAGAGAGCGGGTTGCGGATTTCGTGCGCCATGTTCGCCGTCAGCCGGCCGAGCGCGGCGAGCTTTACCTGACGGGCTTCCTGCTGCAAACGGCCGACATCCTCGACGAATATCAGCGCATTGCCGCCTTCGCCCGGCGGCAGGAAGCGGGCGCGCAACAGACGGCCGGTCCAAGGTACCTGCATGACCAGTTCGGATTCGACCCCGCGTGCCTGGCGGATCCCGAATTCCTCTGCCAGCGTCGGCGAATAGTCTTCGAGCGTCCTGGCATAGGCGTCGGTGCATCCCAGCAGCGCCCGGGCGCGCGGATTGCACTGGCGCACCTGTCCGGCGGCATCAATCACCAGGACGCCGTCCTGCATGTCGCGAATCACCCGTTCGTTGATCAGCATCTGATCAGCCAGCTCGATCCCCCGCTGACGCGCCAGTTCCTCGTTGGCGGTCATGCGGTTGGCCAATACCCGTGCCCCGATCGCGGCGCCGAACAGGCCGATGCAGGTCAGGCCGGTGAAGAAGAAATCCCCGGGATCGCCGTTGAGGAATGCCACGCGGTAGGCCTGCTCGGCAAGCAGCAGCAAAGTCGCCGTGGCGGCATAAAACAGGACCAGGCGCCCTTGCCCGGCAAGCGCGGCACCGACCAGCACCACCAGCAGCATCATCGACATCCCGCTCTTGGCGCCCCCGCTTGCATAGAAGAGCAGGATCAGGCAGGCGATGTCGATCAGAACCTGGATGCTCAATTGCGCGTTGAAGGCATGCCGCCACCTGATTTGCACGATCAGGATCGCGATCGAGAAGAAGAGGTAAATGGCGCTTACCCAGAGGAACAGGCGCGGATCCTGCGAACCGATGTTCAGCGGCTTGCTCGACAATGCGACAGCTCCCAGGAAGAAGCTGGCGACGACGAGCCGGTAGTAGGAGAAATACCTGAGCAGTCGCCAAAGGGAATGGCTTCCCGGTTCTGGCGACGCAACTGGCATGCTGGTCATGGCAGATCAGGAAGCGCCCAGCTTGCGATGCTCTTCGCAGCAGTAATGCCGTCCCTCGGCCAGGATCGATTCGCTTTCCGGCACATGCAGATGGCAATGGGCACACACAACGATGTTTTCAGCAACCCCGGGCGGCATCCGGGAGTCTGCGCTGCCGGTCGGACTTTTGCGCTGGCCCAGCCAATACCAGATAACGATGGCCAGGACTGCTAACAGCAGGAGATATTTCATGATGTATTGTGGCTTGCCAACCCCGGGATTTGCCTGATCCGCCACTGCACCGGACCAGCGAGTCAAGTGCCATGCATGATAAGCAAATTCAAGGGAGTTGGTCGGGGTGAGAGGATTCGAACCTCCGACTCCTGCGTCCCGAACGCAGTACTCTACCAGGCTGAGCTACACCCCGATGCCTGTTGCCAAACCAGACCCGATCAAGCGTCAGAAACGTCTGGCAACCGCGAAAGATGCCAATTGTAGCAAAGCATCCCGATATTGGCTATCCGGTAGGCTTGCCAAGGCTTGCTTCGCCCTATTCGCTTCGCCGGTCGCCACCTCAAGTGCCGCATCCAGTCCCCCTGTCTCCTTGACTGCCCGGATCACTTCAGGAAAAGCCTCCCGGCCTCCTTGCTCCAGAGCGGAACGCACCGCTGCGGCTTGCGCTGCGTTGCCGGCCTTCATCACATGGATCAGGGGCAGCGTCGGCTTCCCCTCTGCCAGGTCGTCGCCCAGGCTCTTTCCGAGTTCTCCCTCCTTGCCGGAGTAGTCCAGTACGTCGTCGGCGATCTGGAATGCTGTCCCCAGATGCATGCCGTAAGCGGCAAATCCCTCTTCCGTGGCCGGATTGGCGCCGCCAAGAATGGCACCAAGTCGCGCCGAGGCCTCAAAAAGCTTGGCCGTCTTATAACGGACGACTTGCAGATAGTCTTCCACTTCAAGATCGGGATTGTGGCAATTCATCAACTGCAGGACTTCGCCTTCGGCAATGACGTTGGTCGCATCGGCGAGAACCTGCATGACACGCATGCTTCCCACCCCAACCATCATCTGAAATGCCCGGGAATACAGGAAATCGCCCACCAGGACACTAGCTGCATTCCCGAACTGGGCGTTGGCGGTATCCCGCCCCCGGCGCAGGGCGGATTCATCGACGACATCATCATGGAGCAGTGTCGCCGTGTGGATGAACTCGACCACGGCCGCAAGTTCGTGATGATGCTTTCCGGAATACTTTAGTGCCCCGGCGGACAGCAGCAGCAGGGCCGGACGCAAGCGTTTGCCACCGCCCGCTATGATGTATTCGGCGATTTGGCGAACCAGCGGAACATCCGAATAAAGGCGTGCTCGAATGACCGCATCGACGGCCTGCATGTCATTCGTGATCAGGGAATAGATTGCTGTTGGATTCAAGGCGGCATTTCCAATTTGTGCCGGGATGGTAAGTTGTTGGCTTGGGTCCGTCAATGAATCCATCAAGCACTCGCAACACAAGCAACAAAAACTCGCAACACTTGACCGAGCAATTGTTAATTAATAGAATGCGCGGTTCTTTAGAACGTTTTTGGAGTCCAACATGTATGCGGTCATAAAAACCGGCGGCAAGCAGTATCGTGTTGTCGCTGGCGAAAAAATCAAGGTAGAACAGATACCGGCAGATGTGGGCGCTGAAATTTCCCTGGATCAGGTGCTGATGGTCGGCGAAGGAGAAACTGTGAAAATCGGTACTCCCACGCTGTCAGGCGCCACGGTTACCGCCAGGGTGGTTTCGCAGGGCCGCCATCCGAAGGTGCAAATTTTCAAGATGCGGCGGCGCAAGCACTACCAGAAACACCAAGGTCACCGCCAAAACTACACGGAGTTGGAAATCAGCGGCATCAATGCCTGATTTCCCAGACTAGGAGCACACCATGGCACATAAGAAGGCAGGCGGCAGTTCTCGCAACGGCCGCGATTCGGAAGCGAAACGACTGGGTGTCAAGCGCTTCGGCGGCCAACTGGTCGCGGCTGGCAACATCATCGTCCGTCAGCGCGGAACGCAGTTTCACGCTGGAGAGAACGTCGGTATCGGCAAGGACCATACCCTGTTTGCCAAAACAACTGGGACCGTGCAGTTCGCCGTCAAGGGCCCTTTGCAGCGCAAATATGTAAACATCGTTCCCTCCGTCTGATCACAGCTGGAACCATTGAACAAAGCCCTGTCCGCCTGGATGGGGCTTTTTCTTTTCGATCATGAAATTTTTCGACGAAGCCCTGATATCGGTGAGTGCCGGCAATGGCGGCAATGGTGCCGTATCGTTCCGCCGGGAAAAATACATTCCGCGCGGCGGGCCGGATGGCGGTGACGGCGGGCGGGGCGGCAGCATTTGCATGGTCGCCGACCGCAACCTGAATACACTGATAGATTACCGCTACACACGTAACTTTCGTGCCGAACATGGCGAGAATGGCCGCGGCGCGGACTGTTACGGCAAGGGCGGAAACGATCTGGTTCTTCACGTCCCGGTCGGGACGGTCATCACGGACATCAATTCTGGAGAGGTGCTCGCTGACCTCAATGCGGATGGTGTCAGCGCAATCGTAGCCCGCGGAGGAAACGGCGGACTAGGCAATCTTCATTTCAAATCCAGTACTAACCGTGCGCCGCGACAATTCACTCCGGGCGAACCAGGTGATACGCGGGACCTTAAGCTTGAACTCAAGGTACTTGCCGACGTCGGGTTGCTGGGCATGCCCAATGCCGGAAAATCCACTTTCATCCGCGCAGTCTCGGCAGCGCGCCCAAAAGTCGCTGACTACCCTTTCACGACGCTGCAACCCAACTTGGGCGTGGTCAGGATAGCTGAGAACCAGAGCTTCGTGATCGCGGATATCCCTGGACTGATCCATGGCGCATCCGCAGGGGCTGGCCTGGGTCACCGCTTTCTGAAGCATTTGCAGCGTACTCGCTTGCTTCTGCATCTGATCGATATCGCGCCTTTGGACCCTTCTGCCGATCCCGTAGCTGACGCTCACGCCATAGTCGAGGAGTTGCGCAACTTCGACGAAGGTTTATATAGAAAACCGCGCTGGGTCGTACTCAATAAAATCGATCTCCTTCCCGAAGACGAGCGCAGCGATAATGTTTCTGCGATTTCGTGCGCTCTCGGCAATACGCTGCCGATATACGTCGTTTCGGGAGCGACCGGTGAAGGATGCCAGCAACTTTGCCAGAAAATAATGCAGTTCTTGTCGGCCCCTGAAGAAAATGCGTAATGATATTGCCAACTCCAGACGACTGGTCGTCAAGGTGGGCAGTGCGCTCGTAACCAATAACGGAACGGGCCTGTCCACCGAATTCATCACCGAATGTGCGCGGCAGATTGCTCATCTCCATCAGGCGGGGCGCCAAGTCCTTCTTGTTTCATCCGGTGCCATAGCAGCCGGCATGCAACGGCTCGGCTGGTCCAAAAGGCCGCACGCGATGCACGCGCTGCAGGCTGCGGCAGCCGTCGGCCAGATGGGGCTTACGCAGGCTTATGAAACCGCGTTTGCGCAACATCGACTTAAATCAGCCCAGATATTGCTGACTCATGACGATCTTGCAGATCGCAATCGCTACCTCAATGCCCGAATCACGTTGAGCACTTTGCTCGATCTGGGTGTCGTTCCCATCATCAATGAGAATGACACCGTTGTCACCGACGAAATTCGTTTTGGTGATAACGATACTTTGGGCGCCTTGGTTGCCAACCTGATTGAGGCCGAGGCACTGATCATCCTTACCGACCAGAAGGGTCTCTACACTGCGGATCCTCGAGTCGATCCCGAGGCAACGCTCATTTCCGAGGGCTATGCTGAGAATCGCGATTATGAATTGATTGCCGGAGGGGCGGGAAGCGGCATCAGCAAGGGCGGCATGATTACCAAAATTCGTGCAGCGCAGCGAGCTGCTCGTAGTGGTGCTCATACGCTGATCGTAGGTGGTAGGGAAGCCGGCGCATTGATACGTGCAGCCAACGGCGATGACATTGGAACCTGCCTACGGGCTGGGCAAACTCCGCTGGCTGCCCGCAAACAATGGCTTGCCGACCACCTGCGCGTTTCAGGTTCCGTGCTTGTGGACAGAGGTGCGGCTGACGCCTTACGGAACGGCAAAAGTCTCCTTCCCATTGGGGTTCATTCCGTTAGCGGTGACTTCGATCGCGGTGCGGTGATTGCTTGTATCGACGATAGCGGCAACGAGATTGCCCGGGGTCTCGCCAACTACCCTAGTGGCGATGTGAAGAAGATTGCCGGCCGTTCTAGCCTGGAAATTGAAAGTCTGCTCGGCTACATGGATGAATCGGAGCTTATTCATCGGGACAATCTGGTTTTATCCTGAATTGCCGACAGCAAAGCAAAACGCCCAACCTTTTTGGGTTGGGCGTTTTTGGGTGTAGGGAGTCTGGTGCTGACCTACTTTCGCGAGCGGGGAGCTCACTATCATTGGCGC
>CAZVBY010000080.1:0-8674 GCA_964625895.1 uncultured Thiobacillus sp. | reverse complement strand
TGACGTGCTTCTATTGACAGTTTAGTGCAAGGTTCAAGTTCTGTTTTTCAAATTAACATTTGTGCTGAAAATCCGCCACTTCGCAAAGCCGAAAACCGTTGTGTGCAACCCTAAAAGACGACACAGCAGATAGAAAACGAACACAAAAATGACAGATAAAATGCCAACGCTTTAGCAAAATCAAAAGAGCTGCATCCCCACGCTCAAAGCAGAACCAATGCAGCACATTTGCTTTTGCCCCAACGCACAACCCAAGTAACAACAGAATCTTTTAGTTTGGTCATGGATGTATTAAACAAGGAATATTTAAAGGATTTAATTGAGCATAGCAGACAATCGCTCAATCAGACTTTCAATTTCCACAAAGACAATTTTTCCAAGTTCGACACGATTAATTCCTTCCTCATTGACAAAGTTCTGAATAGTGATAGAACTAACGTTCTCATAACAACCCCAGTAAAAGGAGGACTAAATGACTTCCTGTTTCCGACAATTCTAACTACGACCTTGAATTGCCAGTGGAAAAACAGTAATGAAGAACCTACATTTGAATTGTCTGACATTTTGCTTTCAAAACAAGACGGTATTATATCAATAGTAAGAGAAGTAACCGGAACTCAAGTTCGCATTTTACCTTTGGGAAATACTAAGAGAATTGATCTTGAGAATCCTGAAAATTATATTTCCATTTCAACTAAGTTTAGCTCCAAAATAAGAGAAATAGCAAGTAGAGAAACTCTTATTCAAAGAAACAAAGGATATGAAAATCTTAGAAAAAAGATTTTTGCCGAATATGAAACTTACAAAGGCATTATTTCCTATTTCATTTCGAGAGAAATTCAACTGCCGTTAAAGAATAATAACAAAGTAATTATTGTAGCTTCAAAAAACGAAATTCTTCCCAAAATCCCAAGTTGTATTCCATTCCTGTATGTAAACAAAATTGGCGAAGTATACCCTGACACACCTTTTGACCCTTTGTTAATTGTGGTAAATGATTTCAATACCGCCAAAGAAAATTTTATTGAAAAAGGCATTCCTATTGACACAATCGCTTTCATTGGCGACACTAAATACCAACAATCCATTTCTTCAATATCTAAGGCTTATAGACAACAAAAGTTCAATCGCTGTATTTTTATCGGAACACAGGATATTGAAACAGGCGAAAACTTTGAAGTTCTGAAATGGAATTGGACTTTACCTGAAATAAAATTCTTTAATCAACAGCAATATCAAAACCTAACTCCTGAAATTATCAGCAATACAGAGTTAAGTGAAGCAACAATGAAATTTACAAATTTCATTGTGGAAACTGAAAAGCATTACGAAAATCTAATAAACTTAAAACGACTTTTAAAGTTCATTCGCAGAATATATCCTATTACAGCAATAAACAACGAAAATAGAATACGAGAAAGAGCTAATGAAGTTTGTGCAAGTTTTGAAAGCGAAGCAGAAGAAGTTTTTCAAGATGAATATTATAACATAGACACAAACTACCAAGAAGATTTGAAACAATTGATATCAATAACGAAGAACATCATTGACCTGATTAAAAAAGCAAATGCAAAAGATAATTGGTTCAAAAATGCAACAGACATTGATTATATTGTTGTTCCAAATTCTATAAAGAAACACTACGAAAAAGAAATTCAATATTGTTTTGAAACCAAACATAAAGGTATAAGATTAAACAGTTTTGGAAACATTGCTGAACTACTAAAACAACCTGAACAAAATGTAAGCGGTAGTTACACAGGATTGAAAGATACGAAAGTCATTACCGTTTCAGAGTTTTTCCAAAAAGACCCTGACGGTAAAACGTATCTATTTCTATCACTTTACAGCAATGGAATTTTCACAGATATTCTATTGCAAAAAATTCTTTCGGGCAACCACAAAACAAAAATCCTTTGCTATACGGAAGAAGCCAAAGTAATGCAGATGTATTTACACGGCTTTCAAAAAGAAGATGAAACAGAGCTTCGCTCCATCCACAGGGAATTACTTTGCGGAATTAAATATCCAGAAACGCCTAATATAAATACAGAAAATATTGATGATTGGATTACGCATTTAATTGAACTTGACGAACAGAAATATTCAAGAGTAGATGAACAACGATTTGAAATTGTGTTTGAAGATGGAAGCAAAGCCATAGAGAGAGAATCAAAAAAAGTGTTCGTTGATGGATACGAAGAATTATACAAGGAAATAAAACAACTTCAAAAGGGCGACCGAGTAAGAATCTATCACAATCCAGATAAGGAAACCCTTCACGACATTATAAAAATGACTGATGAAAAAGAGCTTTTTACAAGCGTAGATAATTTTTCTTCACTATGGAAAAACGCATTAAGAAGTTATCTTTCAAGTAAAGGTTTTGGCTATCATTTTGAAACGTTGTTTGAAGAACTAAAAGAAAACGGTCTGTCCGTTGATAAGCCAAGATTAGAATATTGGCTAAAAGAAGATAGTAAAACAAAATTTCCGATGAAAAAGCGGGATTTACTTGCAATTATCAAAACCACGAACCACCCGGAACTAAACAGGAACATTCAGAATATTTTTTCACTAAAAACAACTTATTTAGGCAGATTAGTTAAAGCAGGAGTTGAGTTTAGCGAAGAAATCAATATTTACATTTTAACCAAAGAAAAAGGCAAAATGTTAGATTGGCTTTCAGACGAACATATTGAGCAAATTGTGTCCGATGGTGCACCTTTGAGAACAATTAAGGCTATTAAAATAATTGAAGAAGAAATTACAGACTAATGAGCAGTAAACATAGAGATACATTTCAAGAACGCCTTTTAAAAGGTTTAATCGGTTCAGGTTCGGACAGTTTTGGTTTACCTGATGAAGAAGAAATTTTATCGGATTATCCGTTGCAACGGTATTTTTCGGCAGTCATATTTCCTGAAAAGAAATTTTCTGCAACCGAAAGTGAAGAAGATGAATTAGATCTTCAAACAGAAACGGAAGAAGCAAACAATCTTATACCTGAAGAAGTTGTTACAGAAACCGAAAATGATGTAGCCACAGAACCGAAAAAAGAGGATAGCACGGAAGAAGAAAACAGAGCCAATCAAAACCATTTTCACCCGAACAATTTCGGTTTGACTTTCTGCATTGACCCGAAAGTTGAAACTATTGAAGTAGAATTTAGCGGAGGTTTTTATTATACACCAGACAAACAACCCGAAATAAAAATCAAAATTGCTGAAGCAGGTTATCAGGCTTTCATTGATGAAAAATTGGGCTTTCCGTTCAAGGATATTTTAGTTTATGAAAACGGTTACTTATCACTTTCAAGAGAACTAAAAGGCGATAAAGGTGGAAAAAATCAACGTAGTGGTGAATGCTTGCAGTTTGACGATTTCAAAAAGACGGACAGTTACAAAGACAGGTCAGCAAAAAATTACATTGAATATTTCCAAAAACTTATCGGACGAATTTGGAAACGAAAACCGTTTTCGTATTCAGAATCCATTAAAATTGAAGATACACTACAACCAATTGAAATTCCGCTTACTGACAAAACTCACAAGGAGACCAAATTAGGTTACAATGTGAAAACCTACTTTGTAAAAGGAAACAAGTATGTAAAAATTCAGTTAGTAAACACTTCAAAAGAACAATCATCAAAACGTTTTACACCTAAAACACCTGAACTGAACTCAAAATGTTTATTCCAAGCAGAAATAAAAGTGAAGTCGGACAAGATACTGCCTTACAAATCCAATCAAGAACTAAATCCGTTTGACCACGAAGCAGAAGAACTGAATTTTCTTTATCGTGAAGTGAAAAATTACGGCATCGGACATAATTGTTCCGTTACTTGGAACAAAGAAGGAAACATACTGAAAACTACGTTTCTGCCTGAATTTAATGTAAAAGATACAAAAAACTATTTTAATGAAACCGACTTTGAAAATACAGATGCTTTTAGATTGCTAAATCAATCGCTTGACATAAAAAATCTGTCAATATTCAGCGATGTTGAAAAAACGGAAACGATTATACGTTTGCAAAACTTCGTAGAACTTTACGGAAAATGGATTGATGAACAAAAAGCCAAAAACAAAGTAGGAACAGCAAAAGAACAAGAAATCGGGCAACGAATTATTGACCGACTTAATTACAACTACAATCGCTTAAAAGCAAACATTGATTGCCTTAACGATGAAGATGTTTTTCGTGCCTTTCAGTTGGCAAATACGGCAATGCTCATTCAAATCATTATCTCAAGCGATACTGATTTTACTAAAAAGGAAAAAGATAAATCTCAAATCAATGAAAGTATTCCTTACAATGATTTGAATTTCTTTGAAAATTACGATTATAAGCGACTTGACGAAAAGGGAATTGAAGAAAAAATTCCGAAATATAGGCCGTTTCAATTAGCGTTTCTTTTGTTGAGTATTAAAGGAATTACCGAACCGCAATCAGACGACAGAAAAAAAATCGTGGATTTGATTTGGTTTCCGACAGGTGGCGGAAAAACAGAAGCCTATTTAGCCGTTACTGCATTTACAATTATTTGGAGGCGAATGATGAACGATGTAAAAGCATCTCAAGGCGTTTCTGTAATTATGCGTTACACTTTGCGTCTGCTTACGGCACAACAATTTGAAAGAGCCTCAAAACTCATTGCTACATTAGAATTTTTGAGAAAGAATTTTACAGATGAATTAAAAAAAGAAACTATCAGCATTGGATTGTGGGTAGGAAATCAATTAACACCAGGTAAAATTTCGGAAGCCAAAGAAATTGTTGATGAAATAGAACGAGAATGCAGTAAACAAAGCGGTAAACCTGAAACAAAAAATACGTTTCAAATTTCATCTTGTCCTTGGTGTGGAACAAAATTGATTTCAGAAGGCGATTATGGTTTTGATGCAGAAACAAGAAGTTTCAAAATCAAATGCCTTAATAAGAAATGCTCTTTTCACAACCAGATTCCTGTTCAAGTTGTTGATGAAATGCTCTTTTCACAACCTCCTACCCTTTTGTTTGCAAACGTTGACAAATTTGCTCAATTAGCTTGGAAAGGTGAAGCTCATAGGTTTTTCAATAGTTTGGAAGATGAGAAACTACCACCCGATTTAATCATTCAGGACGAGTTACACTTATTGAGCGGACCTTTGGGTTCAATTGTCGGACTTTTTGAAAGTGCTGTTGAAAAACTTTGCACAAAAGAGAATCGAAATCTTACACCGAAAATCATCGCTTCAACAGCGACAACAAGAAACACAACGCAACAAATACAACAACTTTACGGAGGAAGAAGTGTAAATATTTTCCCGCCATCGGGTTTAAGTTACAGCGATAGTTTTTTTGCCAAAGAATCAAAAGAAAAAAGCCGAAGAAAATACATTGGCTTTATGCCTGTTGGCAAAACGGCTATTGATACACAACTTCAAGTGATTGCCCATTTATTGGAAGCTAGAATTGAAAACAAAGAACCAATCAATGACAATTATTGGACGGTAGTTTCCTACTACAATTCGCTGAAAGATGTCGGGAAAATTAGAAATAAAGTTGGTGATGAGGTTATAACAAATACTCGTACGCTACAAAAAAGACTTTGGGGAATTGACAACCCATGGAATTACAATCACAGGTTTCTTGAAGACAGAACCGAAGAATTAACCGCAAGAGTTGAAAGCAGTAAAATAAAAACCGTTTTAAAACAGCTGGAAAACAGTGTTGAATTGGTTGAGAGGGTTTCAGATAAAGGTGTGGCGTTTAAAGCCGTAAAATCCGATGTTATTGATTTGGTGCTTGCAACCAATATGTTCTCCGTAGGAATTGATATTGGCAGATTAAGCTTGATGTTGATTAACGGAATGCCTAAAAACATTGCAGAATACATTCAGGCTTCAAGTCGTGTAGGGCGTAAAGTTGATGGTTTGGTTGTTACTTTCTTAAACCCAAATCAGGCAAGAGATAAATCTTATTTTGAACATTACATTCCGTTTCATCAGGCGTTTTATAAAAGTATTGAACCCTTAAGCGTAACGCCATTTACGGAAAATACGATTGATAAAATGCTCACTACTTTAATGATAACGTATGTGCGCCATAAAGTTTCAGGATTGAACCAAAATTATGACGCACAGTATTTCCAAAAAGAACACATAGACGAACTAAAACAATTTTTAAAAGACCGTTTCCAAAATAACATAGCCGAGTATGAATTTTTTGAAAGTCGTATTGATTTTTTAGCCAATGATTGGGAAGAACGAGTTCAGAATATTGGTTTGAAGAAATATGACGAATTATTGAAACGACCAACACAGGTTGGAGTTTCCGATGTTGATGATTGGATTGTAATGCAATCAATGCGAGAAGTTGATGACGACACATTCATACAAATAAAAGAAACATTTGCATTTAACCCAAGATAAAATCACTATGCCAAAATATATTCAATCGCAAACAAGAAAAATGCTTACTGCCTATGGTGGAGTAGGTTCCATTTTGGAAACTTCAAAAGGTGCTCTAATTGTAGAGCAATTTGATAAATGGAAATTCTTTTCAGACGGTTCAAGAATTTTTGACCAAGACGAATTTATTATTGAAGATAATCGTTTGCTGAAACGCTTGCAGGTTCATTTTAAGCAACTTCAAAAATTCGTTCGAGTTCCAACTAACATTTCTAATCCGTATATCCAAAATGACTCTGTTCCTTTGGAAACAAAGAGAATTGCAAGTGCAAAATATTTTCCAGAATGGATGTATTGCCCTAACTGCGAAAGATTTAGACATATCAAAGATTGGTGGCGTAGTTGGAACCAAACGTTACAGAAATTAAATGAGCCAAATGCAGGTGATAAATTCATTAAACCAAAATGCTACCACTGTTTTGAGGAAGCGAAAGCCAAAAACAAGAAAAAGAAATATTATGAATTGGAACAAGTCCGCTTCATTATGACTGCACCAAATGGAGAAATACGGGACTTGCCTTGGGAGTATTGGAATCGAGCAGAAAAGAATGTGAAAGAAGAAGACGCAGACGGTGGAAATATCCGCATTGATTGGGCAGAAAAATGTTGTGATAATCAAGATTTAAGATACTTGCGTTCGGAAACTTTTGCTGACTTAGCAGGTATTCGTGTAAAGTGCGTGAACAAAGGTTGCAAAGCAAACGGACGAGAAGTAACGCTTGCAGGTTTGTTCGGTTTAAGAATTGGAAAAGATAAAGAAAAGCAACTTAAACCCGTTATCAGAACGAGCAACAGTGTTTACTATCCGCTTTACATTAACAGTTTATATTTGCCTAAGAAAAATCAAGAGATAAAACAAGACGATAAAGCAACAATCAGAAATTTGTTAGCAAGTGGAGTAAGCAAAGAAATTATCTACACAACATTTCAAAACCGTTATGACAAGCAAACGATTGATGATTTTGTTGAAGAAAAAGATGAAGCAACATTTGAAGCAGAAATTCAATATCGTTTGAAGGAATATAAGTTCATCTTAGAACACCCAAATTACAGAGAGGAACAAAATAGTAATCTTACATACGAAAATCAGGTTACGGATACGCTTTCAGAATATGGGATTTCAACACTCATAAAAGTTAAACGCCTGAAACTTACAACCGTTCAAACTGCATTTACAAGACAAGAACCCTTTGACAAAGATTTGTTTATACGTGAGGGCGATAATCAAACGCCTGTAAAAATAAAATACACTTCATCGCAAGCGGTAAACACAAGTTATCTTTTGGCAACCGAAAGTTTTGGCGAAGGAATTTTCATTGACCTTGACAAAATAAAAATTGATGAATGGTTTTACAAGCATTACGAAAATACACCAGCATTTAGAAAACGTATTGACATTTTACAAGACAGAATTTCACTATCGGAAATCATTCAAAAAAATAAATTCTTAGACAACAGACATTTGGCAAAGTTCGTTTTAGTGCATACGCTTTCACATTTACTTGTAAAAGAATTAGAATTTCTTTGCGGCTATGCTGCGACTTCATTGAATGAAAGATTGTTTGTTGATAGTGATAATATGCAAGGACTTTTGCTTTATACAGTCGCAGGTTCAGAAGGCAGTTATGGAGGTATTATCACACAATCAGACCCGACATCTTTCAAAAAGATTTTGGAATCAGCTTTGTTCCGTAGCAACGATTGTGCATCCGACCCAGTATGTTACCACTCAGACGGTCAAGGAATTGGGGGAATGAATTTAGCAGCCTGTTATTCTTGTTCGCTATTGCCCGAAACATCTTGCGAAGAGTTTAATAGCTTTTTAGACAGAGCATTACTAATTGACAAAGACTTTGGTTTCTTTACATAGGCCGACACGGAAAGCCAAAGCTATTGGTGGCACATTTGCAAAACCGCACAATCCAATGCTAAAGCCAAGTTTTGCAAAAGAGCCACCAAGCCTACGCACCACGACAGACACAAAATGACAACGAACAAACACGACAGACAAGAAGGGCAGCTGGTAACAGCCGTTTTGCAAAAGCGAGGGTTTCGTGCTTCTATGACAGTGAAGTGCTTAATCCAAGCTTTGTGCATCTAATGAAATTTAGTGCTGGAAATCCCCGCCTTCGCAAAGCGGCAAACCGTAGGCACAGCGACCAGAAACGCAGAAATAAACCAAAAACACTTATAAATATAAAAAAAACAATTCATGACAA
>CAZVBY010000079.1:0-8784 GCA_964625895.1 uncultured Thiobacillus sp. | reverse complement strand
GCTCATGCGCCTTCCCATAAAATTCTTGGCCGGCCTGGTGAAATATCCGGGCTAGTGCAACTACGTGAAAGTCACCGGCCGTGAGGCGGACTCAAGCACGTTTCTGCAAGCCATCCTGCCGATCACGTTCTCGCTGCTTCGATCACGCTTTTCACACGTTCGAGCTTGTTGAGCAGACGCACGACCTGGGCCGCTTCCCGCACGCGAATCGTCAGCGCCATGTTGGCGTATTCGCCAACGCTTTCGGTATTGACACGCAAGACATCGACGCGCTCCCTGGTAAACACGTCAGACACATCGCGCAAGAGCCCCTGACGGTCGAAGGCCCGCAAGCGGAATTCGACCGTGAACCCGGCAGTGTCCGTGCGTTCTGCCCAACTGGCGGGCAGGATGCGTTCCACCTTGAGTTTGGCCACGCCCGCGCATGATGCGCGATGGACAGTGACGCCGCGCCCGACGGTGGTGTAGGCGATGATGGCGTCGGGTGGTGCCGGATTGCAGCAGCGCGCGAGGCTGATGGGGATATCGCCCACGCCTTCCACCACCACGCCGCTGACGGATTTGCGCGGCGCCCGGGATTTGACCTGCGCGGTTGGCCTGGGCCCCGCCTGATCGCGCAGGGCGCGCGCGAACATCAATCCGCCGACATCGCCACGCCCGAGGGCGGCGAGAAACTCGTCGGCCGATTTGAATTTGAGGTTTTGCGCGAGCTTGTCGATATGGATATCCCCCACGCCCAGACGTTTTCTTTCTTTGTCGAGCTGCGCGCGGCCAAGCTGGGTCAGTTCGCCCTGATCGCGCTGCTTGAACCAGGTACGCACCTTGGACAGGGCGCGATGGGTCTTGATGAAACCCAGCGCCGGGTTGAGCCAGTCGCGGCTGGGACCACCTTGCTTGACGGCGAGAACCTCGACGCGCTGGCCGTTTTCGAGCGCAGTCGCCAGAGGAACCATCTTGCCATCCACGCGCGCGCCGCGGCAGCGGTGGCCAAGATCGGTATGCAGCGCATAGGCGAAGTCGATCGCCGTGGCGCCGCGATCCAGGCTGATGACGCGACCAAGCGGCGTCAGCACATAGACCAGATCCTGGAATAGTTCTGTGCGGAAACGCTCGGCGAACTCGCCGGCATCCGCCACGTCATCTTTCCATTCCAGCAACTGCCGCAGCCAGGCGATTCTTTCTTCCATGCGCGCATCGGTTTTGCCGCCTTCCTTGTAGCGCCAGTGCGCGGCCACACCCAGTTCGGCATGCTTGTGCATGTCGAAGGTGCGGATTTGCACTTCCAGCGCCTTGTTCTCGGGGCCGATGACAGCCGTGTGCAGCGAGCGGTAATCATTGCTTTTGGGATGCGAGATGTAATCGTCGAATTCGCTGGGAATCGGCTGCCACAGGTTGTGCACGATGCCCAGCACCGCATAGCAGTCGACTTCCTTTTCCACCAGCACGCGCAACGCACGGATGTCGTAGAGCTGTTCGAATCCCAGATCCTTGCGCCGCATTTTGTTGATGATGCTGGCGATGTGCTTGGGTCGTCCCATGACCTCGGCTCGGATGCCGTGCTTGTCCAGTTCGCTTTTTAGAGTCACCAGCACGCTGGTGATGTAACGCTCGCGATCGCCGCGCTTTTCGTCGAGCAGGCTGGCGATGCGCCGGTAGGTCTCGCCATCCAGATAACGGCAGGCCCAGTCTTCCATTTCCCATTTGATCTGCCACACGCCAAGGCGGTTGGCCAGCGGCGCGAACAAATCCCGCGTCTGCCTGCCCAGCCGTTGTTGCAAGGCCGCATCGGCCTTGGCCGCGCAACGCAGCGCGTGGGTTCGCTCAGCCAGCTTCACCAGCACGGCGCGCACGTCCTGCACCATGGCCAACACCATCTGGCGCAGCGACTCGGTCTGGGCACCGGCTTCGATATCCGGATCTTCCGCATCACGCGCCAGCACCTCGATGCGTGACATGGCCGCTACCGCCTTGGCCAGCGAAACCGCCTCGCCGAAAGGCTCCAGTCGATCCATCCCGACGCGATCGAGCAGTTGAAACAGTAGTGCGGCCAGCACCGCTTCTTCGCCCAAACGCAGTTCATCGACGATCTTTGCCGTGCCAACCGCATGAACAAACAGCAACCCTGTCGCTGGCGCATTGATCAAAGACAAGGCCGGCCAGGCCAGTTCGAGGGCGGCGCGAATATGCGGGTGGTGGCCTGCCTGCAGGTAGGTGACGGCATCTTCCACGCCGTAAAGCGCTGGGCAGGCGGTTTTCTTGACGAATTCTGACATGGGGGAATTATCCCGGATTATTCCATAACCGGCGCCTGCCAATAACGTACCCGCTGATGGCGCCAGTGTTCAATACTTAAACCCGATTCATCAAATCTGAGCCGTATCCAGCCTTGCCGGTCAGTGCGGTGCAGGGTGGCGCCGAGATCGCGGAAACGCGCAAGCACGACTGGGTGGGGATGGCCAAAACGGTTGTTCCAGCCATTCGAGAAAATGACGTGGCGCGGCCGGACCCGGTTCACGAACTCCTCGATCGATGAAGTCCGGCTGCCGTGATGCCCCGCCATCAATACCGTTGCCGGCAGCTTGTCCGCCACGCGTTCGGTCATTTCCAGTTCGCCAAGGCGCTCCGCATCGGACGTCAGCAACAGGCTATCCTCCCCGCGCATAATTTTCAGCACGCAACTCTTGTCGTTGTCCTTGCGCTTGTCCTGTTGATAGGCAAGCGCGGGCGGGTTCAGCATTTCGAATGTCACGCCATCCCATGTCCAGCGCTGGCCGCGCAGACAAGGCACGTGCCGGGCTTGTCCAATCAGCGCATTGCCTGCCGGCAGGGAACTCGCCAGCCAGCCGGTTTCCACATCACGCAGGACGGATGCCGCGCCGCCGGTATGATCGGAATCATCGTGTGTCAGCATCATGCCGTCCAGTCTGGCGGTCCCGAGCGCCCGCAGGCGCGGCAACACGATATGTTGTCCAGCATCGTTGTCGCCGAAGGCCGGGCCAGTGTCATAAAGCAGCACATGGTTCGCGGTGCGAATCAGCACTGCGGTACCCTGCCCCACGTCCAGCACCTCGGCTTCGAACGCGCCCGGCGCGGGCCTGTCGATCCGCGGCGCGAACAAGGGCAGCAGCAGAAAAACACCCAGCCAGCGGGCCGGCAAACCGGGCAGCAACAGCCAGAGTATCCCTGCGGCGCTCAACATCACCGCCACCGCATCGGGCGCCGGTACTGCCCAACTGGCCCAGCCGAAAGCCGATAGCCATTGCAACGCCAGATCGACCCACTGCATCAGCCAGGCCGCCACGGAAAGCGCCGGGCTGAAAACCGTGCCCAGCAATGTGAGTGGCACCACGCCCCAACTGACGACGGGAATGGCGAATGCGTTGGCCAGCGGCGAAATCAACGACACCTGCTGAAACAGCAAAAGCAGCGCGGGCGCCAGCGCCAGCGTCACAGCCGCCTGCGCGCGCATCCAGGCGGTGAGTTTGCCGCTGCTTCCCTGCACTCCCTGCATCGCCAACATCATCGACGCCACCGCGCCAAACGATAGCCAGAATCCCGCGGACAGCACCGCCCAGGGATCGATCACCAACACGGCAAACAGCGCCAGGGTTAACAGGGAAAACGGCCGGGGTGCGCGTTGCAACCACAAGCCCGCCGCCAAAACGGTGAGCATGAACAAGGTGCGCTGGGCGGGAATCTGAAAGCCCGCCAGCAAGGTATAGCCCAATGCCGCGCCCCAGCCGGCAAGCAAAGCCGCACGTCGGGCGGGCAGGCGCAGCATCAGCGCCGGCACGCGACGCCACATTCCATAGGCCACCGCGCCGGCCAGCACGGCAAATAGCGTGATGTGCAGGCCGGAAATGCTGACCAGGTGAGAAGTGCCCGTGCGGTTATACACGCGCCAGTTGCCATGCGGGATCGATTCCTGATCGCCCACCGCCAGCGCCACGATCACCCCGGCTTGCGGATGCGCGCCGAGTGTTTTCAGAATCGTCGTGCGGATCTTGTCACGCAAGCTTTGGATCAGGTCATCCGGCCGTGCGCTGACACCAAGCAATTGCGCCTCGCCGCGCACCACTCCGGTCGCACGGATATTGTTGGCCAGCAGCCAGGCTTCATAATCAAAGCCGTTAGGGTTTGCGGTACCATGCGGACGTTTGAGGCGCACGATCCATTGCCAGCGTTCGCCCGCCTTGATTCGCTGCGGAACGACCTGGCTGTTCCAGTCCGGCGCGGGCCAGGTCAGACGGATATTGCGTGGCGCCGCTGCACCGGGCGTCAACACACTTTCCACGCGGAATTCGAAACGCTCACCGCGCGCATCGCGCTCGGGCAAGCCCGACACCACGCCTTCGATACGTAAATCAATCCCCTGCGAGGCGGACGGCAGCATATCCGCCATGCGCTGCTGTGCGCGCCAGCCCGCCCACGCAAAGCCGATCGAGATGCCGGTCAACAAAATCAGGAAAGCGCGAAGGCGACGTTGCCAGGCGATTGGGCGGTTGGGCAGAAAAACCGGCGTCACCAGCAACGGCAACAACCACAACCATCGTGGATCGGGCAGACTTGCCTGCTGTTGCAGCCACCACACGCCCAGCGCAAAGCCCAGTAAAGCCAGCCTCAAGACGGAATCAGACGGCCATCGACAAGGTGATACTGCCGATCCATGCGCGCGGCCAGACCGGGATCATGCGTCACGATCACCAGGCTGGTGCCGGTTTCACCCTGCAATTCCAGCATCAGCCCAAACACGGTGTCGGCGGTGTGGCGATCGAGGTTGCCGGTAGGCTCGTCTGCCAGCACGCAGGCGGGGCGTGTAACCAGCGCGCGCGCGATGGCCGTGCGCTGACGTTCACCACCAGACAATTCCGACGGCAAATGATGCAGACGGTGGGCCAGTCCCACCTTCTCCAGCGTGGCCGAAGCCATTTGCAAGGCTTGCCGCTTGTTCATGCGCCGCAAGAAGAGTGGCATGGCAACATTCTCGGCAGCCGTAAACTCCGGCAACAGATGATGAAACTGATAGACGAAACCCAATGCTTCGTTGCGCAGGGTGCAGCGCTCCGCCTCCCTCATCCTGAAGGCGTCGCGCCCAAGCAGTTGCACGGATCCGCTGGTCGGCGCATCCAGTCCGCCGAGGAGATGCAGCAAGGTGGATTTTCCGGAACCGGACGCGCCGACAATGGCGACCGATTCTCCCCGGCCGATGTCCAGATCGACGCCGGATAGCACCGGCACTTCCAGTTTGCCCTGGAAATAGCTTTTTTTCAGCTTTTGGCATTGCAGGACGGGAGAATTCATCACGCTGTGTTCATGCGGGCCATTCATCACGCTGTCCTGATGTGCGCGATTACTCATAACGCAGCGACTCCGCCGGGTTGAGACGCGAGGCGCGCCAGCTCGGATATAAAGTCGCCAGCAAGGTCAAGGCGAACGACACGCCAGCGATAACGCCCACGTCCGCCCACACGAGTTTGGATGGCAACTCGCTGATGTAATACACATCCGCCGGAAACAGATCCATGCCCAGCGCCTTCTCGATCAACGGGACGATGGTTTCCAGGTTCAACGCACCCAGCACGCCAAGGGTGATGCCGATCACCGTACCCAGCACGCCGATGAAGGCGCCCTGGATGATGAAGATTTTCATGATGCCGCCGGGGCGCGCGCCCAGCGTGCGCAGAATGGCGATATCCGCGCGTTTGTCGGTCACCGCCATGACCAGCGTCGAGACAATATTGAATGCAGCTACCGCCACGATCAGCAGCAGGATCAGGAACATCATGCGCTTTTCGATGGCCACCGCGCGAAAGAAATTGGCATGGCTTTGCGTCCAGTCCGAGATGTAATGTTCCGGCATTTTCCGCGCCAGCTCACGGCTGACCCAGGGCGCGCGCATGAGGTCGCGAATCTTCAGGCGCAGACCAGAAACCGAATCGCCCAACCGGGATAGCTTTTGCGCATCCTGCAAATGAATCAGCGCCAGCCCCGAGTCGTACTCGTACATGCCGGCCTGAAAAATGCCCTGCACCGTAAATTGTTTCATGCGCGGCAAAATTCCGGCCGGCGTGATATTGCCTTGCGGGGTGATGACCGTCACCTTGTCGCCCGCGCCAACGCCCAGCATCTGCGCCAGTTCGTAGCCCAGGATGATGCCCCACTCGCCGGGTTTGAGGCGGTCCAGGCTGCCCACCTTCATGCTCGCCGCCAGGTCTGTCACCCGCGTTTCATATTCCGGCAGGATGCCGCGCACCACCGCCCCGCGCACGTTCTCACCCACCGCCAGCATGGTCTGATTCATCACGAATGGCGCGCTGGCGACCACTTCCGCGTGCGTTGAGGCCTGCGCCGCCGCGCCTTGCCAGTCTGGCAGGGCATTGGCGCTGCCAGTGATTTCCACATGCGAGGCCACGCCCAGGATGCGCGTGCGTAATTCCTCCTGAAAGCCGTTCATCACCGACAGCACAATGATCAGCGCAGCCACGCCCAGGGCGATGCCGGCCATGGAAACGGCGGAGATGAAGGAAATGAAATGATTGCTGCGCTTGGCGTGGGTGTAGCGCAGCCCAACCAGCAGTTCGTAAGCTTGCACGGAAAATAGACTTGTTATTTGCCTTGTTGCCGGAAGCCGTCATGCACGGAATCCGCCCATTTCAGCAGCCAGTCGTCGCACTGGCATGCCTGATGGCGCTCGGTCATGAGCTTGGCGAACTCGACGATGCGGTGTCCATATTCCTCCGGCTGTTTTTCGCGCGTGGCCATGATGGCGACGAGCTGATCGCACTCGCCGTCCGTCAGCAGGCCCGGACATTGCGGATGCCGGGCGTGGGCGGCGGGAAGCAAACCGGAGATCAACATCAATATCAGAATCAAACGGCGCACGTTTACTCCTGGCTCATTTATTTCAAGGACTGGCGCATGATAACAAATCGCCCGTGCAAGCCACATGCGTGACCGCGTTTTTCGCTACACTCAAGCCCATGATCGAGATCATCCTTCCCCATCTTGCCGATTCGCTAAAGGTGCTGTCACGGGACGAACTGAAGCACCTGCCCGCATTGCGTCAGCTTCTGTCCAGGGGGCGGGCGCTGCCGGCCGAGCCTGCCTCCATCGAGGCTGTATTGTGTGCGCAATATGGCATCGCCAGGCAAACCGATTGGCCGGTTGCGCCATTGACGTATGAATTCGACGGCGGGCGCGCGGGCAGCGATTACTGGTTGAGGGCCGATCCGGTGTACATGCGTATCGCGCGGGACAAGCTGGTTCTGGAACACTGCCCGGCATTGCAGCAAGAAGAAGCGCAACAGCTTTGCGATGCCCTGGCTTCGCATTTTGGCGACAGTTTCGAACCGCTGCCCATGCATCCAGAACGCTGGTATTTGCGCATCGCCGCCGCACCCGACATCACCACCACACCCCTTTCGCAAGCCATGGGCCAGCACATTGACCCGTTGCTGCCGCAAGGTCGCCATGCACTGGACTGGCGCAAGACCCTCAATGAAATCCAGATGCTGCTGTTTGACCACCCTGTCAATCGCAACCGCGAATCGCGCGGGCTGCCCCCAGCCAATTCAGTCTGGTTGTGGGGAGGAGGCACCTTTCCACCCCCTTGTTCCGGAAGCCGGAGTGAGTTTTACGGGCAGGATTTCAACACGCGCGCCATCGCCAAATTCGGACACGCATCCGTGCATGCCCTGCCGGCCGAATGGCATGCCATGATGGCCAAGGATGCGCTGTGCCTGATCGATCAGCCCGGGAAGGATTGGTTGTGTGGAGATCACACCGGTTGGTTCGAGGCAATGACCCGGCTGGATGCGGAATGGTTCTTTCCGTTGATGCATGCCCGACAGTCGATTCGCCTGACCGATCCGGCGAACGGCCTGTACCTGCGCTGGACGCCGTCGGATCGCTGGAAATTCTGGCGCAAGCCAATCTTTGCCGAGAAGGCTGTCCAGGATTTTGCCATGCCACCCCCGACCAATGGCGCGGGTGGCATGGACGAGTTCGGCAACCGGTATTAAGAGACTATTTCAGCAGGAATTGGATGTGCGACGGCGGGATGGCGGGCGCGCTCAATAACGTACGCTCTGGTCGGGACGCACTGCCTTTAAATCCCGGTCCCAGGTGCAAGGGCAAACCGCCGCGCGTTCTTCCATTTGTGCCTGCATGGTTTTATCGAGCTGTTGCAAGGCCTTTAAGTCGCCGCGCTTTTCCAGTTCCTTTCGGGCAGCCAGCCAATTCCTGCATTCGTTTTGCGTGAGCAGCATGCTCGAGTAGCCGTCACGGCAGATATCGTCTTCCGCGGCACGCACCGGTGTATGGATCAGCAAACCGACCATGGCCGCGGTCAGGATAATGTTGGTCTTATGCATGCTTTCCTCCTTCCATTTCGGGATAACAATGGCCCCCAGCTTGATTGATTATGTGTTCAGCAATCGTCATGCCCAAGCCTGGATTGGCCTGTTTTCAGGTTACGCCTTGAATATGAAGGAAATATTATTTGCGCGTGCAATAAGGCCAGCGAATTGCCGCACCATTAATGTGCACACCATGACGATTTGCACCATGTTGCATCAGGCCAAGAACGCATTCAACCGGAAAGCGGTTCGCCCCATAAATCATGTTCGGATGCATCCTCGATGCGTACCCGGACGAAATCACCGGGATTCAAGCCTTTTGCATCGGCAATGAATACCACGCCGTCGATTTCCGGCGCATCGCCCGTGGTACGGGCGATGGCGTCGCCCTCCTCGTCGATTTCGTCCACCAGCACGGTCATTTCGC
>CAZVBY010000078.1:0-8817 GCA_964625895.1 uncultured Thiobacillus sp. | reverse complement strand
CTTTCAGCACGTTTCTGCGCATTGCGTTCATGCAGTGTTCTCCTCTGTAAAATTATTGATCCGAAACGAACAAACTTGAAAAAAGTGATATGGAAATCTCTATCGAGTTGCCTGGAAAAGCGCACCGCGTTTCGGAGCAATAACAATCAAACCTCGGCGGTTATTGAGGGGAAATTCAAGTTCATTCATTTCCCCTCAATACTTTGCCGGGGTGGTGGAAGGCGCGGAGGCGGCACCGGCTGCCGGCATCTGCACCTGTTGCATCATCGGGTAGGTACGGGGATCGGCGACAACGCCCATCCAGTTACCATAAACCTGCGGGTTGATTGGCGCGGCCATCAGGCCCATGACCTTGGGATCCATCGGTATGGCCATCCACTGCATGGATGTGGCGGGATTCGCCATCTGCATGCCCATGTTCATCATGCGCGGGTCCATTGGCGCCATCATCCAGCCGGTATAGGTGGCCGGATTCATCATCGGCGCGGCCATGTGGGAATTAATCAGAGGCTCCCTAGAAACACGTTTCATGTTTTCCTCCAGGTTGGTCAATTTATTTTAATGAGGAGAGGTATTCCGATATCGCTGTCATGTCATCGCTGGACATGCCGCTGGCGATACCCTTCATGGCTTCATCCGGGGCGGCGCCGCCCTTGTAATCGCCCAGGCGCTTGATCTGGTATGCGGCATGCTGGCCAGCCAGGCGCGGACCCATGTCGCTGCCTTCGCCTGCGGCGCCATGACAGCCGGCGCACATTTCATAGCCTGCCTTGCCCTTGTCGAGCACGGCGGCATCGGCCTTGCTGCCAGCGGAGCCGGCGGGCAGCGAAACAAAGTGGGCGGCGAGGTCGGCGAAATCGCCAGAGTTAAGCCCGCCAAACAGGGCGGACTTGGCAGCTACGGGGCGGCTGCCGTTCTTGAAGGCTTCCATTTGTGAAATCAGAAAGCCCGCTTTTTGCCCGGCAATACTGGGATATTGCGGATTACTCGATACGCCCTTCAGGCCGTGGCAACTGATGCACTTCATGGCCTTGGATTTTCCTGCGGCAGCATCGCCGGCTTGAGCGCCGATGGCGGCGAACATGGCGGCGGCCACGGAAAGTTTCATCATTGTATTCATTGGGGTCTCCTCAGGTAATTCATGGGTTAGCGGGACGCCAGTCTGGCGTTGCCGACTTTGGCTGCTTTCAGATCGGCTGCGCTGTAATCGCGGGTCAATTCCTTCATCACCACGGTGGGCACGGTGAGTTTGCCTTCGCCGAGCAGTTTGTCCGCCACGCCTTGGGCGTAGGACTGGTAATTTAGCTTGGCCTGCACCTTGAAACCCTTGGCGCTGGCGGGAAGATGGAAGGCAAAGACGCCGTAACGGAAACCCTTGGGCGGGATGGTGTTGAGGTGGTCGAAGTTGGCGATTTCCCATGGATTGATGGTGGGGTTGCCATCCTTGTCCACCGACCGGTTGATGAAGGCGACCGCATCGGCGGGGACATGGTTGTTGTTGGCGACGCCGGAGCTCAGCAGCTCGTTGCCCTGATCGTCCGTGATGTGCACCTCCAGCCAGATTTGGCGGATGAATGTAAGACTTGTCGGAAGATGATGTCCAGCGCGCTTGTTCATGACCTTGACCTTGAGCAGGTTGGCGCCGCCCTTGGCTGGCACGATTTCGAAGTCCAGCTCGGCGGCATTCTGCAGGCGCTTCAACGCCTCGGCCTTGTTTTCCGAGGCGCCCTTGACGCCCAGCGCTTCGGCGATGACCGTATTGCCACCAACGAAACCGTGATCGTGAATGATGTCGCGTTTGTTTTTCGCACCCATGCCGGCAAAGCCGCCGAGGCCGTGATTAGCCAGTTCCTTGGCGGGTTTCATTTCATCCGCCACGCGGATGGCCGTGTCTACCGGCACCATGTGGCAATCCTGGCACTGGATGCCGTTTTGCGCATAAGGCGAGGCTTTCCATTCGTCGAAGGTGTGCTCGACCGGGAAGCGGTTGTCCGGGTGGAAGATGTTGTGACAGTTGGCGCAAAATGCTGACTTGGTATGCAGTTCCGAATACGCGGTATCGTGGAAGGGCGACCTGGAATCCTTCAGCGTGGCCCGCTTCACGCGGCCAGGCGACATGACGAACGAGGCGTTGCCGGGATTGCCAGTGGTGGTATGCACGGCAGTTGTGCCGGAGATGGTGTGACAGACATCGCAGGACACGCCTTTCTCGGCAATCGGCGCAGCGGTGAAGCCGCCATGCTTGCCCAGCGAAGGGTCAAACTTGATGGTGCCGGTTGCCACGCCGATGGGGGAGTGGCAGCCGCCGCAATGATTCAGGCTTTTGCCGTCGGTGGCCTTGTGTGCGAGTGCCCACTCTGCCTGGAACACCGGGTCCTTGAAGGAAATGGAGTGCATGGAGGTGCTCCAGCCCTTGTATTGACGCGGGTGGCAGCCGGCGCAGACTTGTGGGTCCTGCCAGTTTTCCGGCATGGGTTTTTCACCTTCTTTCATCTCCACCTTGATGAAAGCGGGGTAGAAGGGGAAGGCAAGTCCCCCCTCGGCGATGGAAACGCGGGTGGTGGCGAATATCGTCGCAGCGATGGACAGGCCCGCAACCATCAGCAGCGCCAGACGATGGCGCAAAGACCACTTCAAGGCATTTTTCACGCTTTCCTCCGTAACTATTTTTTTAGTACGGAAGTCATAGCAGTCATCATGCCAGGCAGTAAATTTTTATAGGCTGTTGTTTTATAAGAGATAAAACTGTTCGTGGTATGCCATCTCCGCTGCCAGTCGACTGCCATGTCATGGTTTGTCAGTGTGTTGGCAGGAGCTTGGCAGAAGTCAGGGGAGCATTTCCTTCAGCCGTCTGTATAGGGTGCGTTCACTGATCTTGAGTGCATTGGCAGTGAGTCGGCGGTTGCCGTTGAAATGGGCCAGGGTATGGTGGATGAGTTCGACGGTGGGGGGCTGGGCGCAAGTTTCGCAGGCATGGGCTTCGAATGCGTGCTCGCGTTCTGCGAGGGCAGTATCCAGTACAGGGTTGTAATGGCGCACTTCGTCAGGCAGGTGTTCGGGCAGGATCAGCCCGCCGCGGGCGAGCAAGGCGCCGCGCTCCAGCAGGTTTTTCAGCTCCCGCATATTGCCCGGAAAGTTGTAGCGCTTGAGCACGTCCAGCGCCGTGTTGCTGATGCTGGCCGTGTGTTTGCCCATGATTTTGCGCGAGAGAAAATGTCGCACAAGTTCCGGGATATCCTCCTTGCGATGCCTCAGTGGCGGCAGTTCAACCTGCATGCAGTTGATGCGGTAGTAAAGGTCTGAGCGGAAACGCCCCTCCTCGACCAGGATTTTCAGGTCACGATTCGTGGCCGCGATCAGCCGGAAATCCACCTTGATTTCCTTCGTGCCACCCAGCCGCCGGAATGTGCCGGTTTCCAGCACACGCAGGAAACGCGCCTGGATGGGCAACGGCATTTCACCGATTTCATCCAGAAACAGGGTGCCTTGATGCGCCAGTTCGACCAGCCCCTTCTTTTGCCCGACGCATCCGGTGTAAGCGCCATGCTCGTGACCGAATAGCTCGTTAACGAACATTTCCTCGGTAAACTGGGTGCAATCCACAGTCACCAGCTCGCCGTTGGCGTGGGAAGATTTGCGATGCAGCAGTTGCGCGGCCAGTTCCTTGCCAGTTCCAGTTTCGCCATGGATCAGCACGGGGGCGTCCGTACCGGCAACCATGCACAAATTGTCGAGCACACGTGTGAAGGAGGGGCAGCAGCCCACCATTTTCTGTTCGTCGAAAATCAGATCCTGCTCCTTGCTGATGGGGTGCATGCCCTCACCCAGGTAGCGCAGCTTGCCGTTGTCATCGAATACCGGGCTGCCGTGAATGGCGACGTATTCTGGCGCATGGTCGCGGTCGAGGTGGCGATGAATGACCTGGGTTTCCTGCTGGGTGCGAAATACGCGCGACAGCGGACATTCCTCGCCGTTGATCTCGCAAGTATCTGCGCTCTTGTGCGACACCTCGTGACATTTCATGCCGACAATTTCCGCGGGCGCAAGATGCGTGTAGGCCTCGGCATATTTCTGGTTGCAGGCGACGATGGTGAAGTTTTCGTCGATCAGCGCAAACGGCTCGGGATGCGCGTCCACCAGACTCTGGATGAATTTGCTTTTCGAAGGCATGTGCGTTACCTGATGCTTACAGTTCGCCGTAAGAATGCAGGCCGGAGAGGAACATGTTGACGCCCAGAAAGGCGAAGGTCGTTACCAGCAGTCCCACGACCGACCACCAGGCCAGCACCTTGCCGCGCAAGCCCTTGACCAGACGCAAGTGCAGCCAGGCCGCGTAGTTCAGCCACACGATCAGCGCCCAGGTTTCTTTCGGGTCCCAGCTCCAGTAGCCGCCCCAGGCTTCCGCCGCCCACATCGCGCCGAGGATGGTGGCAATGGTGAAAAAGGCAAAACCGATGGCGATGGATTTGTACATCACATCATCCAGCACCGTCAGTGCTGGAAGACGTGAGGCGAGGATGCCCTTGTCCGCCAGCAGCCAGGCCACCCCCAGCATGGCGGCAATGGAAAACGCGCCATAGCCGACGAAGTTGGCCGGGACGTGAATCTTCATCCACCAGGATTGCAAGGCGGGTACCAGCGGCTGGATTTCGTGCGCCTGGCGGTCAAAGGTGTACCAGAGAATGAAGCCCACGGCGGCGGCAATGACCAGCAGCACAAACGCGCCCATGCTGCGCTGCTGATAGCGGCTCTCGTAATACAGATACATCAGCGCGGTAATCAGGACAAACAGCACGAACACTTCATACAAGTTGGAAATGGGGATATGTCCCACATCCGGGCTGATGAGATAGCTCTCGTACCAGCGCACCAGGAGGCCGGTCAGCGCCATGGTGGCGGCCACCCAGGTCAGCGCCGTGCCGGTTTTGGCGGCAAATTCAGACTTTGCCAGCACGCCGATCCAGTAAGCCACGGTGGCGAACAGGATGGTGGCGCTCATCCACATGATGGCGGCCTGGCTGGAGATCAGGTATTTGAGGAAGAACGCCTGCTCCATGCGGGCAAGGTCGCCCTGATAGAAATGAATCGCCAGCAGGCCCAAGGCAAAGGCAACGACGACATGCAGGCGGATGGGTTTCCAGAACCAGCCCAGCCAGGCCAGCGCGGGCACGGCGGCGAACAGGATGCCTTTGTCATACACATCCATGTAAGCGCCGTAGCGGGTGAAGGCGACCCCCGCGCCGATGGCGAGCGCGACGGCAAACAGCCAGTCCCATATCGACAAGCGTTTGAAGAAAGGTTGCGGGGTGTTCAGGGCGAGTTCCATATTCATGCCTCGATTACTTGGTAAGCCTTTCCAGTGCTGCGATATGGTTGGCGAATTCCCGCTCGAAATCAACCGTGCGCTTGGGAGTGTTATAAGCGAACAGCGCGCGACCCGGTTGAATCAGCAGCCAGGCTCGCCGCTCCCGTATATACAGCATGGCGAAAATGCCCAGCACCAGCAAGAGCGAACCGAGATAAACCAGGTTTTTGCCGGGAGAACGGGTCAGTTGCAGTCCGGAGGCCTCGACCTGCTGGAAGGATTCCAGTTGCAGGTAAATTGGTGTGCCATAAAAAAACAGGTCGGAAAATGCGTTCAGGCTGTCGCGGATGAATAGGCCGTGTGCGTTTCCTTTTGGCATGGGTTGCCCGGCGGTCTGTCTTGCGAGCTGAAAAGCTTCATTGGCCTGGCTCTCCAAAAGCCGCAAAAAGGTTTCGCTGGCTTTGCCGCGCTCGGCTTCGGGGATGCGGCTTTCGATGAACTTGCCCACGTTACTGTAGCCACCCTCGGCGAACAGGGCGAGCATATTGCGTGCGCTGCCTTCCAGCCGCGCGTGCAACGCGGTGCCATGCTGGTTTGGCGGCAAGGTCTTGGCGGCAAAACGCGCGGCGATCTCGCCGTGGAGGGCGGGATTCATCAACGCGGCGCGTAACAGCATGAAACCGTCCAGCTTGCCGTTTTCGTCCAGTGGCAGGCGCAGATAGCGGAAGGCTTCGCTGGGCGATTCGCGCATGCCGGATAACAGATAGGCGCGGCCGTCGATTTGCATCGGCAGCATGTAATTGTGATATTCCCGTGCCGCGCCGCGGGCATCGCGCACCTTGACCTGAAAGCTCGGGCCGACGTTTTGCTGCGACTTGGTATCGCGCTTGACATGCATGGCGTTGCTTTTCGGCGCTTCATCACCCAGATTCTCGATATTGAACAGACGGAAGTCGGTAAACTCGAGCTGATATTGCGTCGCACCCATTTTCAGGCGGGTGCTTTCATGCACCGTGCCCTGCACCGGGATCGATTGCGCCTGCGGCGCGAACAGGTTCCAGCCGCGAATCGCAAGCTTGCTGCCGCCGTCGCCAAAACTGGCCTGGTATATTGCAACGCCGTCATGAATCAGCGGTTTGTTGACGGCAATGGTGGCCTCACGGATTTTCCTGCCCTCGCGATCAAGCAAGACGATGTCGCTCTCGAACAGCTTGGGCTGACCGGTCGAGTAATGCTCGATGCGGAAATCCTTGAGCCGGATGGCAAAAGGCAAATCCTGCACCAGATAGCCATCGGCGACATTGAGAAACACCACATCCGCCGTGCTGCCCTCGGGGACTTGCACACTGCCCCGGAACGAAGGATTGTCCGGACTCAAGCGGCTGATGGCGGGCACCTGGCTTTGCGGGATGTCACGGGTCTCGATTTTTTTACTGCCCAGGAGTTGTTGTGCCTTGAAAATGAGATTGCCATCCAGCAGCCCGCCAATGCAGATCAGCACGATGGCTGAATGCGCCAGGAGATAGCCCCAGCGCGTCGCTGCGCCGCGTTTGGCCGAAATCAGCAAACCGGATTCGCGGGGGTTGGTGCGGACGCCAAATCCCTGACCCGAAAAATACGCCGTGGCTTGCGTGGCCAGCGCCACAGCATCCTTGTCGTGAGCCAGCACATGCTTGTGCGAAAAAGCGTTCAGGGATTGTTCCGTAACCAGTTCGCGGAAGCTCTTCATCTCACGCAACATGCCCGGCGCGTTGCGATAGATGCACAAGCTGGTCGAGGTCACCAGAAAAGCCAGGATCAGCAAAAACCAGCTGGCGTGATAAACATCGTACAGGCCCAACAGGCGGAAAAACTCGAACCAGAAGGGACCAAACTGGATGATGTAATTGTTGTAAGGCTCGGCCTGCTTGAGTACGGTACCGACGATGGAGGCGATGGCCAGCAGCGTCAGCAGGGAAATGGCAAAACGCATCGAGCTGAACAACTCATACAGCGCCTTGGCGAAGGGTTCGTTGGTTCTCATGCGGAAACAGCCGGGTCGAAAAATCGTGAAAATAAAAAAGGGTGACTTGCGTCACCCTATCTTTTGCACGGGGATCAGCCCGGCAAGTTTAACGCAAGCCCTGGATGTAAATGGATACGGCTTCCATTTCCTGTGGCGTCATCTTGGCGGCAATCACACGCATCATTTTTGCCGCGTCATTGGCACGCTCGCCAGAGCGGAACTTGTTCAACTGATCCAGCGTGTAATCGGTATGCTGGCCAGCCAGGCGGGGAAACTGCACGGGAATCCCCTGGCCTTTGGCGCCATGGCAGGAAGCGCAGGCCGGCACGCCAGAACCTTGCACGCCGCCGCGATAGATTTTCTGGCCCAGGAGCGCCTTGTCCTTGTCCTTGGCCGTGCCGGCCTTGGCCGTTTTCTGGCTGTAGTAGGCGGCAAGATTCTTCATGTCATCGGGCGACAGGCTGGCGACCATGCCGGCCATGACCGCGCTCTTGCGGTCGCCCGATTTGAAATTGACCATTTGCTTGTTCAGGTATTCGTAACCCTGGCCAGCCAGGCTGGGGTTGGCGGGAATGGCGCTGTTGCCATCGACGCCGTGGCAGCCCGCGCAAACCGAATTGACAATGGATTCCGCCGCCTTGGGGTCCCCCTTGGTTGAGGCGGGTGCGTCGGCAGCAATGGCCGGGACGGACAACATAGCGGCAAACAGCATTGCCAGTTGGGTTTTCATGAGAACTCCTGGGGGATCACGTTAATTAGTTCGGGAAGCGCCAATGGACGCGCGTAAAATGGCGAAATTTTAGCGAATTTGAATATAGCTGCCAACCCGATGGGTATTTTAAGCCAACTCAGTTATGCGGTTTCTGCGGCCAAACTCGGCCAGTTGCCGGAAAGTCATGCGGAAATTGCCTTTGCCGGGCGATCGAATGCGGGGAAGTCCAGCGCAATCAATACCCTGGCGGGCCATAAACGCCTGGCATTCGTATCCAAGACGCCGGGCCGGACGCAACTGATCAATTTTTTTACAGTCAGTGACAGCCGTTTCATTGTTGATTTGCCCGGATATGGTTATGCCAAGGTGCCACCGGAAATTCGCGCACGCTGGGAGAGTGTGCTGTCGGATTATCTGCAAACCCGCGCCGCGCTGACCGGGCTGGTTCTGATCATGGACATCCGCCACCCGCTGACGCCGCTGGACCGTCGCATGCTGGACTGGTTTTTGCCCCGCGGCTTGCCGGTGCACATTCTGCTGACCAAGGCTGACAAATTGTCCCGTGCTGCCGCCAGCAAAACCCTGCTGGAGGTGAGAAAGGCGTTGAAAGACTTTCCGCAGGTCAGCGTACAGCTTTTTTCCAGCCTTTCGCGCATGGGCGTCGAGGAAGCCGAAGCGATTGTTCGCCAATGGTTGGCGGTGCCAGGTGAGGAAAAGGCTTAACAGCCTGCTAAACCCTGCTAATGGATTATCCGGGATAAAAAAACCCGGCCAAGGGGAGGCCGGGTTCAAGAC
>CAZVBY010000077.1:0-8888 GCA_964625895.1 uncultured Thiobacillus sp. | reverse complement strand
TTCCGGGTGAGCGCTTCAACAAGACCATCGTGCGCTACCTGCAATTCGCGCGTGAGTTCAACGAAAAATTTCCCGGTTTCGAAACGGACATCCACGGACTGGTCAAAGAGCAATTGAACGGAAGCGTCCGCTATTATGTGGATTGCGTCAGTCTGTGATGGGGCGTTCTGGCAGAAACCCGCGGCCATCATGCGGGAATCAACCGAAGGTTCCAGATCAATAACAGGATGCGGGATGCTGATGCTTAATTTACAGCCGGCTTGGCCGTAATAGCATCATTAGCCCCCTTGCGCTTGCCAAACTTGCCTATATTGATTGCACAAATCTTTAAGCTGCTGCCAGTTCGACCGCTCATGCAAGACTTCGACCATGCCTGATCCGGCTGTAAAGCCCGATGCCACCGGTTTCCCGATCCGCGAACGGGATGACTTGATTGCGGCCAGCCTCGACTGGCTGACGCCACCGCTCGCGCATATGTTCGCCTTGCTGAAGGGGGGGCAGATACCACTTTCTGAAGTCAGACCCGCCAGCCAGCAAGATCTGGGTGTGCTATTCAACGCCAACCCCTTGCAAACCCCCGCGCAGCCTGAACCACAGACAAAGCGGGAATTCGCTTCAGACGAGGCGCTGGATATGCTGCGCGCGGCGCTAGGCCGGAAAATCCATGCGTATCTGTTTGGCGAGGAGAGTCAGCACCGCTTGAGCTTGATTGACCAGCAGGATTACGACACGCTGGTCAGCGAACTGGCACGTTTCAAGGTTGAAAGCGATGCTCATGATACGGCGCTTGGTTTCCTGGAGGCGCACCTGAGCCACTTGTACGGACGTAAACTGATCCGTGACAGCAATCCCTACAGTCTGCGTAACCTGGCGCAGTTTGTCCTGGAAGGGCTGGCGTCCCAGGAACTTCCTGCCGGAATACGGCGTGGCATGCTCAGGGATTTCCTCGATCAAATCGTGCCGGACATGCAGTCGAGCTTATGGGACCTTGCAAATCGCCTGGAACCACTGGCCTCACAGATGCGGCTGAATGTTCCGGTCAAGCAGGAGACAGCCCCGGTTGCCATGTCCACACCGGATGCCGGATTGCGTGGGTGGCTGGGTTCCAGCGGCAATACGCCGGAAGAAGAATCGTCGCGGCGGAAAGTGGATAAGGGGGAGGGTAGTCCATCTAATCCGCAAGACTTGCTGGAAAAACTGTTGGGCGCGCTCGAATCGTTCGGTCGCTATGCGGCATCAACCAGCGCAGTCGACGCGGCGGTTCCGCAACTCTTGGCACGATGGGCCAGCGTCGCGCCCGTCAAGGCGGAGCGTGAAACGGTGCAGGGCGTGCGCGCGGCCAGTTTCATCCAGCAAGTGCCGGGATTGAATGAAGAACAGGCTTCGATTTTCGATGCGCTGTCTCCCGCGGTGATGAAAACGGTCGCGGAGGATCGGGCAGTACTGGATGATGCCGCGCATCCACTCAGGGTGCTGCTCAACCGTGCCACGGAAATCGCCGCAGCAGGCGTGGATCCCAGGGAAAACGCGCAAATTCGCGAATGGGCGGAATCGGCCGGACGCGGATTGTTGCGGCAACCCGGAGAGGTGACACGCTGGCTTGGAGAGCTCGACCGGCTTGGCGCGGGCGCGTTGATTCGGCGCCAGGAGCGGTTAATGGCTTTGCAGTTGGAGCTGGAAGGCTGGCACCGCATGCTGCGCGCGCGTCAGCGCGCCAATGAAACCCTGTCCAGGGCGCTGGCTGGCAAACGCCTGCCAAGGGAAGCAGCAGCCTTTTGTGACGGCACATGGCGGCATGTGCTGGCGATGATCGCGTTGCGGCATAACCCCGGCACGCAAGTGTGGCTGGATGCGCAAAACCTGATTAATGACTTCGCCAGAGCCCCGGTGACAGAAGAAAAGCTGGCGCAAATTCGCCAGATCATGTCACGCGAAATGCAAAGTTTTTTTGCCGTCGAAGAACCCTTGCCTGTCTGGCTTGGTCAATTGGCCCAGCCGGCTGACGCACAGCAGCTCATGGGTTGGATCGACCGGCAGCAGAGCGGTTCAGGGGACGCCGCGCCAGTCGATTCGGAACGGCTTGAACTGGGCGACTGGGTGCGATTTGCCGACAAGCCCGCCTGGCCTTATCCCTTGCAGCTTATCTGGACCAGTTTGCCATACGGCTGGTTTGGTTTTGCCGACATGGAGGCCGGGCAGATATATCGGATCGAGCGCGAGGAGTTGACTGCCCATCTGGGCCGTGGACGTGTAGAGCGATTCGGTCGCACGGCTTTCGACCGGCTACCCGGCCTGATGGACATGAACATCGCTTCCTGGGCGTATGAGGACCAATTACTTTCCACGTTGCGCGACCCGGAAACCGGTTTCCTCAACCGGCGTGGGCTTCTGCAGGCGCTGGCCGCGACGGTGGTGGCGGGGAATGATCCCAGGTGGCAGACGACCGTCGTCGATATTCCGGGGCTGGCCGGGCATTTCAGCGAGCAGGCAGGAGGTGAGGCGCGTCTTGCCGGCATTGCCACGTTGTTACGCGGATTGGGCAAACCGGGAATGATGATTGCGCGCATCGGCGAAACCCATTTTGCATTGGCGTCCGGGGAGCCGGGAGAGGACCTGGCGAGGGAACTCCAGCAACGTGCGCAGGAACATTACAAAACCCATGCAGAACTGCATTTCTCCATCGGCTGCTGTCCCGATGCGCCGCCTGGCGAGGAACTGTTGCGATTTGCTGAACAGGCCTGCATGGATGCGAGCGAAGCCGGGCGGGGACAGTTACGGGCCCACGCCTGGCTGACCGCGCAATCCGAAGACTGGATGCGCGCCGTGACGCGGGTCATGGGGGAAAACCGGCTGGAGCTTTTCGTGCAGCCGATGCGGCCGCTAAAGCATGGCTTGCCGGGACATGGCGAAATTCTGCTGCGGCTAAGAGCGAAGGACGGCCAGTTCGTATCGCCCGCACTGTTTCTGCATGAGGCCGAACGGCAAAAACTGATCACGCAAGTCGACCACTGGGTGCTGCGCACCGTATGCGGCAAGCTGGCCGATTATCAGCTGCCTGAAGGGATGGAGGCTGTTTCCGTCAATTTGTCCGGCCAAACCATCACCGATCTGGATTCCATCCGGGAAATCGAGGCTGTCCTGGATGCCAGCGGCGTTGCGCCGGAAAGGATTATTTTCGAGGTGACGGAAACCGCCGCGGTTCTGGATCCGGTGCGCACCAGCGCGTTTCTTGCCCGGCTCCGCGAACGCGGCTGCCGTATCGCGCTGGATGATTTTGGCACGGGCTATGCGAATTACAGCTACTTGCGGCAGATGCCATTCGATTACCTCAAGATCGACGGCAGTTTCGTTCGTGATCTCCTGCATAAGGAATCTGACCGCGCGCTGGTCAAATCCATGTGCGATGTCGCCCGTAACCTGGGCATTTCCAGCATCGCCGAGTTTGTGCATGACGAGGCCATGTTGCCCCTGCTGATTGAACTGGGTGCGGATTACGCACAAGGTTATGCGATCAGCCCGCCGGAGGAGTTGGCAGGCATTCTGACTTACTCGCCTATGAACGGCGAAACGCAAAATCTTGCTTTATCAAGCACTTGATAATAAAATCCGCGTTTTCCTTGCTCCACCGCAAAGCGCAGCGGGGGGCTTAATTATCCAGAAGGAGGTTCAATGCGCCATTACGAAATCGTTTTTATCGTCCATCCCGACCAGAGCGAGCAAGTGCCCGCGATGATCGAGCGTTATCGCACTAACATCCTCACACGTTCAGGCCATATCCATCGCCTGGAAGATTGGGGGCGTCGTCAGCTTGCTTATCCTATCGCCAAGATGCACAAGGCTCACTATGTGCTGATGAATATCGAATGCGATCAGGAAACCCTGGCCGAGCTTGAACATGGCTTTAAATTCAATGACGCGGTCTTGCGTCACCTGATTATCAGCAAGGATGAAGCGGTTACCGTGCCTTCGCCGATGATGAAGGAAGAGAAAGCGCGCTCCATGCTCGAAGGCGAGGCCAAGGCCAAGCCGGCAGCAGAGGAAGTGGCAGCCGGCTAAACAGGCTGGCTGGTTTGGAAGCGGGTTCTGGCAACCTCCTGCAACTGGCGGGTGAAATCGCCAGCCTGGAGCCCATCCGCTTCACGCCTGCGGGCATTCCCGTGACCCGCGCCGTCATCCGCCACGAGTCGTGGCATGCAGGACAAAAACTGCAATGTGAGGTGAACGTCGCAGCGCAAGGCAAGCTGGCGGAACGGTTGGCCGGATTGCAGCCCGGGCAACGCATTTGGGCTGCAGGACCGCTATCCAGAGCCAGCCAGAACAGCCGTCATGTATTAATGTGGATTGAACAGTTAACCGAGGAGTAAGCAACATGCCCCGCCCGATTGGAAAAAAAGCCACCGGAAAAGATGGAAAGCCCCGCCGCGACAGCGGTAATCGTGGTCTTTTCAAGCGTCGTAAATTCTGCCGTTTCACCGCTGAAGGCGTGAAAGAAGTCGACTACAAGGATGTCGAAGTGCTGAAGGAATTCATCACCGAAAACGGCAAGATCATTCCTGCCCGCATCACCGGCACCAAGACACACTATCAGCGCCAGCTGTCGACGGCCATCAAGCGTGCCCGTTTCCTGGCATTGCTGCCCTACACCGACCTGCACTGAGAAGGAGATAGACCATGCAAGTGATTCTGATGGAAAAAGTGGTCAACCTCGGCAACCTCGGCGATGTGGTCAAGGTGAAGGATGGCTATGCACGCAATTTCCTGATTCCTGGCGGACATGCCAAGCGCGCCACCGAAGCGAATATTGCCGAGTTTGAGGCCCGCCGTGTCGAACTGGAAAAGGAGCAGGCTGCCAGACTGGCCGCATCACAAGCGCGCGCCGCGAAGCTGGAAGGCCTGATGATCCAGATCACGCAGAAGGCCGGCGTCGACGGCCGCCTGTTCGGTTCCGTCGGTAATGCCGATATTGCCGATGCGCTAAAAGCACAGGGACATGACGTGACCAAGTCCGAAGTGCGCCTGCCGGAGGGCCCATTCAAGATGATTGGTGATTACCCGGTTGTGCTGTCCTTGCATACCGATGTTGTTGCCAACATCACCGTATCGGTGCTGGGCGAGCACTGATTCGGCATACACGCCCGAGACAACAGGCCGCTTCACGCGGCCTGTTGTTTTTTGCACCATGTGTGCAATGCTTATCCACAAACTTATCCCTGTGATTGCTGCCGACGCAGGCGTAAAATTTCGCCATGGCTGCTGTTCACCCCTTCAATTCTTCCGCATCCGCTGATCCCGCGCTGGCCGCGCTGAAGCTGCCACCGCACTCGCTGGAGGCAGAGCAGTCCGTGCTCGGCGGCTTGCTGCTGGAAAATGGCGCTTGGGACCGCATCGCCGACCAGGTGAGTGAGTCCGATTTCTATCGGCAGGATCACCGCCAGATTCTACGCGCCATTGCCCGGCTGATCGCCGATGCCAAGCCGGCAGACGTGGTCACGGTGGCGGAAATGCTGCAATCGCTGGGCGAACTGGAACCATCCGGCGGGCTTTCCTATCTGGTGTCGTTGGCCAACAATACGCCGTCGTCGGCCAATATCCGACGTTATGCCGAGATTGTGCGCGAGCGCGCGGTGTTGCGTCGCCTGGTGGAGACCGCCACGGCCATTGCCGATTCGGCCTATGCGCCAGCGGGCCGCAGCGCGGGCCAGTTGCTGGATGAAGCCGAGGCGAAAATCTTCGAGATTGCCGAATCCGGCAGTCGCAATAATCAGGGTTTTCTGGAAATCCAGCCCTTGCTTCGTCAAGCAGTGGAACGCATCGATGAGCTCTATCATCGGGACAACCCCAGCGAGGTGACGGGCATTCCGACCGGCTATGCAGACCTGGATCGCATGACGTCAGGTCTGCAACCAGGTGACCTGATCATCGTCGCGGGCCGCCCATCCATGGGCAAGACGGCATTCTCGCTGAACATCGCCGAGAATGTCGCGCTTGATGCCGGTCTGCCGGTGGCCGTGTTTTCCATGGAAATGGGTGCGCAGCAACTGGTAATGCGGATGATCGGCTCGGTCGGGCGGCTGGACCAGCACAAGCTGCGCATCGGCCAGCTCAAGGATGACGACTGGCAGCGCCTGACCTACGCGCTGGGCAAACTGAACGACGCGCCTTTTTTCATTGACGAAACCCCGGCCCTCAATGCCCTCGAGCTACGCGCGCGCGCGCGCCGTCTGATGCGTCAATGCGGCGGCAAGCTCGGGCTGGTGGTGGTGGATTACCTGCAATTGATGTCATCCGCCACACAGGGGGAGAATCGTGCCACGGAAATTTCCGAGATTTCCCGATCGTTGAAGGCGCTGGCAAAGGAACTCAATTGTCCCGTGATTGCGCTCTCCCAGCTTAACCGTTCGCTTGAACAGCGGCCCAACAAACGCCCGGTGATGTCCGATCTGCGCGAATCCGGCGCCATCGAACAGGACGCGGACGTCATTCTGTTTATTTATCGTGATGAAGTCTATAACCCCGAAAGCCAGGATCGGGGCAAGGCCGAAATCATCATCGGCAAGCAGCGCAATGGCCCCATAGGCATGGTGCCATTGGCTTTCCTCGGCGAGCACACGCGCTTTGAAAACCTGGCGATGCCAGGCAGTTACTGATCTCGATGCGTCCGTTGGTCGCGCGGATTTCGCTCGATGCCCTCGCGCATAATCTGCGCGTGGCGCGTGCGCGTGCTGGGCAAACAAGAATTCTTTCGGTCGTCAAAGCCAATGCCTACGGACATGGTCTGACACGCGCCGTGCGCGCCCTTGGCCAAACGGACGGCTATGCAGTACTGAATGTCGATGAAGCCGCCAACTTGCGGCAAATGGGTGTGAAACAACCCATCCTGTTGCTGGAGGGGCCATTCCAGCCAGGCGAAATGGCGGACATCGCCGGCCTCGGCCTGACGCCTGTCCTGCACACGCCGCAGCAGCTTGAGTGGCTGGCGATGTCGCCAAGGCCGCTGGCGGTTTTTCTCAAATTCAACAGCGGCATGAACCGCCTGGGTTTCCCGCTGGCCGATATCGACGCCGTGCTTGCCAAGGTCAAGCACAGTTCTGCAGTGACAGGGGTCACGCTGATGACGCACTTTGCTACCGCCGACGAAGCTTTGGGCGTCGACTGGCAGTGGCAACGTTTCCAGGCCAGCGTGGCGCGCAGCGGTTTACCGGTTTCCGTGGCCAATTCCGCCGCCTTCCTGCGCTTTCCCGAAACGCACGGCGCGTGGGCCCGGCTAGGCATCATGCTTTACGGCGCTTCGCCCTTTGCGGGCCAAAGCGCAACGCAGCTTGGACTCAAGCCTGTGATGACATTGCAATCGCAAATCATTGCCCAGCAGCACCTCAAGCCTGGTGAAGGAGTCGGTTATGGACTGGCGTTCATGGCCGAGGCGGTGACGCGCGTGGGCATTGTCGCTTGCGGCTATGCCGACGGTTATCCACGCCATGCGCCAACCGGTACGCCGGTGCTGGTCGGTGGCAAGCGTACGCGAACGCTGGGCCGTGTTTCGATGGACATGCTGGCTGTGGACCTTACGAATCTGTCCGAGGCCGGTATTGGCAGTACGGTGACGTTGTGGGGAGAAGGTTTGCCAGTGGAGGAAGTGGCGCAGGCTGCCGGCACCATCAGTTATGAATTGCTCTGTGCCTTGGCGCCACGCGTCCCGGTTGTCGAGCACGAGCGATAAACAATAAAAAACGGCGGGTCGTCCCGCCGTGATGTTGGTTTCGGGAAAAAGCAGGGTTACTTCCTGACCATGACTTTTTCCACCCAGCCTTCACCGTCCTGGCCTTGCACGGAAATGAAGCCATCCTTTTCCTTGCCGGTGTAAATCACTTCCTCGCCCTTGCCCAGTGCGGCCACGACCTTTGAGGCCTTGTTCGGCTGCGCGTAAATTTTCAGGCCGGCAATTTTTCCGGTGATCGCATCGCCTTCCTCGAATACCGCGCCAGCCTTGGTGGGCTGACCGGATGCCCCTTTTAAATTGATGTCCTGCCGAGTCAGTTGCGGGTTGTTGCGGATGGCGCGCACGATATTGTTCCAGTTATCAAGAAAGCCGGCCGCGACGATCTTGCCTTCCGGCGTGCTTTCGTAGGCCCCCAGTCCGCCTGCCGCGCCGCCTCCGCCAAGCAATCCGCCCAATCCCCAGTCTGCCTTCTTGGCGATGCCTTGTGCAGAGGCAATTTGCAGGCTGGTGCGCGTGTCGGCAAGCAACATGCTGGTTTGTGCTTCCTTGAATTTCAGTCCGCCGATGATGGCCGCGCCGACCTGGCCGCCGAGCAGGCCGCCCAACGCGCCACCCACGCCGCCGGTGTTTTTCTCCGAGAACACGACCTCTGGTGTCAGCACGTAATCCGCCGTCACCATCTGGCCCTTGCCCATGTTGGAGCCACCGCGCAGCTCGCCGCTTTGCATCAGGTCGCGTTCCTGCATCAGGTTTTTCATTGCGCGGCCGCGCTCGACCACGACGAAACAATTGGATTGTTGAACGATCATGCGGATGACCGCAGTCGGCGACGTCAGGCCGTAGCGTTGCAACGCATGGTAAAAGTGCTCTTGAGGTTCGGCAACAGCCAGGGTGCCATAGGGTTTGTCGCACTTCTCAAGTTGCGGCGATTCGCCTTGCGCCCCGTCAGGACCGGCGGAACCCTTTACCGGATCCTTTTCGTTCCCCCCCAGTTTAAAATCGAAAAACCCCGCCTGTGCGGGAAACGGGCAAATACATGCCATCAGAAGCAGCGCGCGGGCAAGGGCGGGTCGTGTATTCATGAGATTTCTCCTGAGACTGGATTGGTAAGAGAAAATATAGCCAATTTGTAGCCTGTGGGACAGTATTCTGTGTGCTGCTCTGGGGTTAA
>CAZVBY010000076.1:0-9082 GCA_964625895.1 uncultured Thiobacillus sp. | reverse complement strand
CGGCGGCCGCGACGGCCGCGTCCGCCTTCGCGCGGCGTTTCCTCGCCCGTGGTGACAACGGCATCACTTTTTTCAAGCTGGACCGGCTGCTCGGCTTTGGGCTGACGCGGTGGGCGAGGCTGGCGTGCTGGTTTCTCACGAGTTTCCTGTTGCCTGGTTTCCTGTGAACGCTCTGCCATCTCGGCCTGTTCGCCACGGCCCTGTTCACTGCGGCGTGGCTCACGTGCCTGGCGTGGCGGGCGCTCGCGGCGTGCACCACGCTCACCGGATTTTTCTGTGCTCCGCTCGCTACGCTCTGGGCGGACGCCGCGCGGCTTGCGCGGTTCTCGCTTGGTTTCCACCACAGGCGCGGGAGCCTGGGGCTCTTCGCCCATTTTCTTGAACCAGCCGACGATGCGGCCGATGAGGCCGGATTTCTCGGCTTCCTGCACGACTGGCGTGGGGGCAACAGGCGCGGGTTGCGCGGGGGTAATGGCCTTGACGACGGCTTCTGGCGCGGGGGTGCGCTGCTCGCGCGCGGCAAGGTGCGCCTCGGGTTCGGGTACCGTTACCATTTTGTAGCTGGGTTCGGTGGCGCCTTCGCGATTCAGGTCTTCATGCTTGATACGTTCGATCGTGTAGTGAGGCGTTTCAAGATGAATGTTGGGAATCAGCACGACATTCACTTTCAGCCGGGCTTCCAGGGTATGGATGTCCTGACGCTTTTCGTTCAACAGGAAGGTGGCGACTTCCACCGGCACCTGGGCATGGATGGCGCCGGTGTTTTCCTTCATGGATTCTTCCTGAATTATTCTCAGGATGTGCAGGGCGGTGGATTCGGCGCCGCGGATATGACCGGTGCCGCTGCATCGCGGGCAGGGCTGGTGGCTGGTTTCGCCCAGCGAGGGTTGCAGGCGCTGGCGCGAAAGTTCCATCAGGCCAAAGCGGGAAATCTTGCCCATTTGCACGCGCGCGCGGTCATGATGCAACGCATCGCGCAGGCGGTTTTCCACTTCGCGCTGATTCTTTTGCGATTCCATGTCGATGAAGTCGATCACGATCAGGCCGCCAAGGTCACGCAAACGCGCCTGTCTGGCGATTTCATCTGCGGCTTCCAGGTTGGTGCGGTAGGCGGTTTCCTCGATGTCGCCGCCCTTGGTGGCACGGGCCGAGTTCACGTCGATGGAAACCAGCGCTTCGGTGTGGTCGATAACGATAGCGCCGCCGGAAGGCAGGTTTACCTGACGCGCATAGGCCGATTCGATCTGGTGCTCGATCTGGAAACGCGAGAACAGCGGCACGTCGTCCTTGTACAGCTTGACCTTGTTGACGTTGCCCGGCATGACATGGGCCATGAAGCCTTGCGCCTGGTCAAATACGTCCTGGGTGTCGATGAGGATTTCGCCAATGTCCGGCTGGAAATAATCGCGGATGGCGCGGATGACCAGCGAACTTTCCTGATAGATCAGAAACGCGCCGGACTGGGCTGTGGCCGCGCCTTCAATGGCGGTCCACAAATGCATCAGGTAGTTCAGGTCCCACTGCAGTTCCTCGGTGGTGCGGCCGATGCCGGCGGTGCGGCCGATCAGGCTCATGCCGTCCGGCACTTCGAGACCTGCCATGGCGTCTTTGAGCTCGTTGCGATCTTCACCCTCGATGCGGCGGGACACGCCACCGCCACGGGGGTTGTTGGGCATCAGCACCAGATAGCGTCCAGCCAGCGAAACATAGGTGGTCAGCGCAGCGCCCTTGTTGCCGCGCTCGTCCTTTTCGACCTGGACGATAAGTTCCATGCCCTCGCGGATGAGGTCAGAGGGACGACCGGAACCCTTGACGCAGGAGCGGGCGATTTCCTTGAACGGCAAAAAACCGTGTCGCTCGCAGCCATAATCAACGAAGGCCGCTTCCAAGCTGGGCTCGATGCGGGTAATGACGCCCTTGTAGATGTTGCTCTTGCGTTGTTCCTTGGCGGAGGACTCAATATCCAGATCGACGAGTTTTTGCCCATCGACAATGGCCACTCTCAGTTCTTCTGCCTGGGTGGCGTTGAATAGCATGCGCTTCATTATTTACTCCCGTGCGCACACATACGGGACGGGAAAACCGTCAGGGTCTGTCAGGCCGGAAAATGTCAGGCAGCAGATCAGTCATTGGGATGAAAGAGTTTTCCTGTCCTTTAATGGGGTTTGCCACGGAGCGAACTCAACGCGGCAAGCTTCAAGGACCTGGTGAGGATACATGGCCGTGAATAATTGTGCGGCGGTGTACAGGCCAGGTCTGGCGTATGCGGTAACACGTTACTAAGTTAGTATCGCTACTTTTTCAGCGCCGTGACGGGTGTGAGGCAAAGTGACCACACAGACTGTTGTGTGCATCGAGCGCTGCGGCCGGTGAGCGAAAATAACCGGGAAATTCGGACCTTGTCTGGCTAAGCACCATTTTGGCCGAGTAAGTATATTGAAAATGAATGAGTTAGGCAAAGTTTCAGCCAAAAGGGTAAAAGTGGACGACGCCCATGCAGGCCAGCGGCTGGACAATTTTTTGCTCGGACAGTTGAAAGGCGTTCCCAAGAGCCGGATTTACAAGATGGTGCGGGCGGGCGAAGTCCGCATCAATGGAGGCCGGGCCGAGGTCAGCTACAAACTTTCATGGGGCGACGAGGTTCGCATTCCGCCCGTCCGGGTTGCGCAAATGGCGGCCAAGCCCGCCAGTCTGCCGAAGGATGCCCCCAGGCTGGCGCCACGGATTCTTTACCAGGATGAATTCCTGCTGGTGCTGAACAAACCCTCCGGCATGGCCGTGCACGGCGGCAGTGGGATTTCGCGCGGGGTCATCGAGCAACTGCGACTGGAGTTTCCCCAGTACCGGTTCATGGAACTGGCCCACCGGCTGGACCGCGAAACCTCGGGCGTGCTGGTGGTGGCCTTGAAAAGACGCGCGCTGACCGCACTGCACGATATTTTCCGCGAGCATCGCATCGACAAGCGCTACCTCGTGCTGGCCACCGGTCGCTGGCGGGACGAACTGCGCAATGTCAAATTGGCCCTGCGGAAATTCGTCACGGTGGAAGGCGAACGCCGGGTCAGTGTGGATGAAAGCGGCCAGTCCGCGCACACCGTGTTCCGCCGCATCCAGACCTGGCCGGGTTTTGCCCTGCTGGAAGCGGAACTGAAAACCGGCCGCACCCATCAGATCCGCGTGCATCTGGCTTACCTGAAGCATCCGATTGCCGGCGACGACAAATACGGCAATTTCCCGCTCAACAAGGAACTGGCCGGGCGGGGCTTGAAACGCATGTTTCTGCACGCTGCCAAGCTCAGTTTCCATCACCCGATCACCAGTGAGCCCTTGATTTTTGAAGCGCCACTGCCAGTTGACCTGCAACAGTTTTTGGATAGACTCGATATAGATGCACAGGCAGTATGAACTCCTGATATTCGATTGGGACGGCACGCTGATGGATTCGGCGGGCTTCATCGTCGATTCCCTCCAGCGGGCCTGCGCCGACCTCGGCATTCCCGTACCGGATGACCGCGCCTGCCGGCAGATCATCGGCCTGGGGCTGATCCAGGCCTTGCAGACGCTGCTGCCGGATTTGTCCGAGGGCGATTACCCCAGACTGGTTGATCGCTACCGTCATTATTACCTGGGACAGGATGCGGAAATTCCCCTGTTTGACGGGGTGACTGAAGGCATCCGCGAGCTGCGTGGCGCGGGGTTCACCCTGGCCGTTGCCACGGGCAAAAGCATGAAAGGCCTGGAACGCGCGCTCGACCATACCGGCTTGCGGCCTTTTTTCTCCGCCACACGCTGTGCCGACCAGACGCATTCCAAGCCGCATCCGGCCATGGTGGAGGAAATCATCGATGAACTCATGATGGACAGGCAGCAGGCCATCGTCATTGGCGATACCAGCCACGACATGCAGATGGCCGAGAATGCCGGTGTGGCCAGGGTGGGCGTGACGTATGGCGCGCACCTGCCGGAAGACCTGACGCCGCATCGCCCCGTCCTGCTGGCGCAATCCTTTGCCGAAGTGAAATCATGGCTGATGACATACGCGTGATCTGTGATTCAGGCGATCTGGAAGACGGCGGCAAGGGCGTGCGCTTCAATATCGAATGGCAGGGACAGAAGACGCCAGCTTTCGTCATCCGCCATCAGGGGGTGGCGCGCGCCTTCCTCAATCAATGCGGCCACGTGCCCGTGGAACTGGACTGGCAGGAAGGCGAGTTTTTTGATGCCGAGCGGGTATACTTGGTTTGCGCCACGCATGGCGCGCTGTACGACCCGGCAAAGGGCGACTGCATCGGCGGGCGCTGCAATGGCCGCGGGCTGACGCCGGTGCCCGTGGAAGAAAGCGACAACCAGATCCGATTACTGAAACACCCACTGATCAAATGAGCGAACAGGAAAACAACACACCCAACTGGGAACGCCAGACGCTGGAAAAAGTTGCGCTGGCTGCCGTCACAGAGCAGCGCAAGACGCGGCAATGGGGCATCTTCTTCAAGGTGCTGACTTTTTTGTATCTCTTCTTCGTCCTGTTCGCTTTCATGGGCTGGATGAAAGGCGGCGAGAAAGTGCTGGGCAAGCACACCGCGCTGATCGATCTCCAGGGCGTCATTTCCAGCGACGAAGCCAGCGCCGATCTCATCATGTCGGGCCTGCAATCCGCGTTCGAAGACAAGCATACCCGGGGCGTGATCCTGCGCATCAACAGCCCCGGCGGCAGCCCGGTGCAGGCCGGCCAGATTTACGACGAAATCAAGCGCCTGCGGGCTTTGCATCCGAAGACCCCGCTTTACGTCGTGGTGGATGACATCTGCGCATCCGGCGGCTACTACGTCGCCGCTGCCGCCGACAAAATATTTGTCGACAAGGCCAGCATCGTCGGTTCCATCGGCGTGCTGATGGATGGCTTTGGCTTCACCAAAGCCATGGACAAGCTCGGCGTCGAACGTCGCCTGCTCACCGCTGGCGAGAACAAGGGCTTTCTCGACCCTTTCTCTCCCAGCGACCCAAGGCAGGAAGCTTTCGCCAAAACCATGTTGGCCGAAATTCACCAGCAGTTCATTGACACCGTGCGCAAGGGGCGCGGCAAGCGGTTGAAAGAAACGCCGGACATGTTCAGTGGCCTGGTTTGGAGCGGCGCGAAAAGCATTGAACTGGGGCTTGCCGACGCCTTTGGCAGCACTGATTACGTCGCGCGCGAAATCATCAAGGCCGAAGACATCGTCGATTTCACGCCTCAAGAAGATTTGGCCTCCAAGCTTGCCAGTCGTCTCGGCGTCAGCATTGGCAAGTGGCTCAACCCGGTTGCTAGTCAAGTGAATCCGCCATTGCGTTAATCATGCCAGCGGACTATCAGCCGATTTCCTGCATTAACCACGAGCGGCTGGAGTTTGCAGTGCTGAAGAAACAGTGGTTGGAGGTGGAAACCGAACAGGGCGATACAGCCAAAAAACTCCGATTGCTGCCGCTTGATGTTTATGCCCGTGAAGGCGCGGAATGGCTGGAAGCGCAAACCGAATCCGGCGAAGTGATCAAGGTTCGGCTTGACTCGCTGACGTTCTGATTATCTGCGTTGATCAAGCAGTCGGCAGTAACTTTACGGTGGCTTCCGCGTTCTTTCTGTTGATTTCAAACAAGACTTCGCAGTATTCCGTTTGCTCACCAACTGGCGTGGGGTCATCCGCGCAACTGCAGCCAGCGATGATGCCAGAATAAAGGATTCCCGCGCGTACGCGGAGTATGGACACTTCTTCGCTGGCGGAAATCACGCGCGCGCTGAAATCGCTATCCGATACCACGCTGCTGTAGGCCAATCCCTGCTGTAAAGGCAGGTGGCGGGCGTCCAGTTGCCGCACCTCCTGCTTGAAGCGATCTTCAAAATCTGGTGAGCCCCACGCGGCAAGGGTTTCTGGCAGGTGGATCATTTAGAGAACCTCTGATTCATTCCTCCATGATCCGTGTTGCAGCCAGTTTTGCTGCCTGGCGCGAAGCGGTGCACAGGCGCCCGCACCAGCTGCGCCCTGGGGCATGTTTCGGCGAAAGCCGCAACGGCATCGCGCCAGCGGCACCCATCGAAAAAGCAGTTGGGCAGGATGAGCGCCAAGCGTAAGGGGGCGAGAAGAGCGGATTCATGAAATCCTTGCAGGGTTTATCTGACTGCCAGCAATTCCACCTCGAACACCAGCGTGGCATTGGGCGGAATGACGCCGCCTGCGCCGCGCGCCCCATAGCCCATTTCCGGCGGAATGGTGAGCTTGCGCTTGCCGCCCACTTTCATGCCGGTAACCCCTGCATCCCAGCCGCGGATGACGTGTCCCGCACCTAATGGAAAATCGAAAGGTTCATTGCGATCCTTGCTGGAATCAAACTTGCTGCCGTCGGTGAGCCAGCCGGTGTAGTGGACGATGACGGTTTTGCCTTTGACGGCTTCGTCACCCTGCCCAAGGGTAAGATCTTCGATGATGAGTTCTGACATGGAGGCTCCTTGTTAAGTTGGCTATATTGGCAATAAAACGAAACTGGCGGCATTGACGACGCCGAATCGGATGCCACGATTGGTCTTGTCTTCGACGATGCGGGCGATCATGTCTTGGGTGGCGATGAGTTTGCCATATTCCCGTTCGAAGCTCAGGTTCTGCAGCCCTTGATGATCAATACCGTCCGTGAGCAGCAGGAGTTCGCCGCTCGCCTTGCGCGTTTTTGACAGGCGGTGCGCAATGATTTCGACGTTGCGCGCGGCGTTGTACAGCTTTTGCGGGTCCAGGCTGTCGAGCAGGTATACCTCGGTTTTATGGCCGTAGGCGGACATGAGCATGGTCAACATGCCCGTCACCAAGGTTTGAACGCGGTCACTGGCATATTCTTCCCTGAAAGCATTGTTGATATTGGCTGCCCAGTCCAGCTTCCGCTGCGGGGAAAGATGCCAGTGATTGAGCGGCATAAAGATCTTTTGTAGTGCGGCATCGATATCCGCATGACCTCCCTTGCCGAGTTCAAGCGGATTCCGTTGGTAGAGTTTGACGGCCAGCGTTTTCAGGCTGGCAATGGCTTCCTTCTGATGCAGTTCGATCACGTCGTCGATATCGCCCTTGGCCAGGCCGGTAACGCTCCAGGGCTTGGCGGTTGTGGTGCCGTCCTTGCGCTGGATGTGCTTGCCGCCACACGAGGCTAGCAGGCTGGCGCAGAGGACTACAGCAAGGATGCGGAATGAAGCGGGCATGACAAATCAGGACAAACGATAACCAGAAATATCCGGGGGTAGACCAATCGGGCGATACGCAGGCATGGTCGCCGAATTCTGACCGCACGTCAAAGGTATCTCATTATTCAAGCCGGTTTTCCTCCCGCACATCTGGGTTTTAACCAGAAACTGACTTGAGTTTCTTGTCAATCGTTGCGGTAAGTGGAGTCAGTAGATAACATCTGCGACAACGGCTACCAACTTCCGCTGATGTATCTAGGTAAACGCTGATTTATTCGCTCACGCGAAACATCAGCAGAAAATTTCCGCGGCGCATGTCCGCGAAAATTTGCGCTTTCAATGACTTGCGTCATTGAGCGGCAAGCCGATTCTCGGCTTGTCATGTTTTTATCGCTTCTGTTCAGGGATCAGGAAATTTATTTCTGGATCACCTCATCCGGAAACGGACAGCAGGATAATCATTTATTGTCTAAGCTGATGATGCAAACCATACATGAGTGATTGGCAATGGCGACGATTCCCGAGATACAACGCTATGGGCAGCGCATCTGGCTGGATAACCTGACCCGTTCCCATCTGATGGAAGGAACACTGGCCAAATGGATCGCACAGGGTGTGACAGGCATGACGTCAAATCCGACGATATTCCACAAGGCGCTGACGGAAAGCCCCTTTTACCGCGATGCATTGGCAGCGCTGAGGATATCCGAGCCTGATGTGGAAAAACGCTATGAACAGTTGATCATCGAGGATATCCGCGCGGCATGTGACTTGCTGAAGCCGGTTTATGACATCAGTGCTGAGGATGACGGTTATGTCAGCCTGGAAGTTGCGCCGCGATTTGCGCTGGATACGGACAGGACAATTTCCGAGGCATGGCGTTTGTCGCGCCAGGTTAACCGGGAAAATTTACTGATCAAGGTGCCCGGCACGGCTGCGGGCTTGCAGGCCTTCGAACAACTGACGGCCGAGGGGCTGCGTGTCAACATTACCTTGCTGTTTTCGCTGAGGCAGGCGGTGAGAACATTTGAGGCCTATATCCGTGGCGCTCGCCGATGGCTGGAATCGGGCGGTGATATTGCGCGCATCAAGGCGGTCGCCAGCCTGTTCTTGTCGCGTGTCGATACGCTCACGGACAACAAACTGGAAGAAATTGGAAGTCCCGAAGCGCGGTTGTTGCGCGGCAAGACAGCGGTCGCGATGGCCAGGCTTGCGTATCAGCGCTACCGGGATGTTTTTCATGGCGCAACATTTGAAGCGCAGGTCGCCCGGGGTGTTCGGCCGCAGTACCTGTTGTGGGCCAGCAGCGGCGTCAAGAACCCGGCCTATTCCGATCTGCTTTATGTGGAGCCGCTGATTGGCGCGGAAACCATTAATACCTTGCCAGACAAAACGCTGCGCGCACTGATCGATCATGGACGGGCGGCCCCATCGCTGGATTTTGAAGTGCCTCAAGCTGAAGCGCATTTCGTGGCGCTGGAATCCTTGGGCCTTGACATGGATGAGGTGGGAGAAACCTTGCAAGCGGATGGCATCAGACTGTTTGCTGAATCGTATGAGAAGTTGATCGAGGCGGTCAGTTAGGGAAACGCTGATTTATTTAGCGTTTCCCTGACAAGCTGCGAAGCGGTTTGCCGCTCAATGACGCAAGTCATTGAAAGCGCAAACTTTCTCGGACATGCGCCGGGAAAGTTTCTTGCTGATGTTTCGCGCAAGCGAATAAATCAGCGTTTACCTAGCCCGGATATTTCACCAGGCCGGCCCGAAATTTATGGGAAGGCACATGAGCACAGGCTTTGCAGGCTACAGGGCGGCAAACCACTTTGTACCGACGGCCTTCGCGGGCAGCGCAGGAGCGTGGCCCCTCGGTACGTGGGCAGCGGAGGC
>CAZVBY010000075.1:0-9141 GCA_964625895.1 uncultured Thiobacillus sp. | reverse complement strand
GCGACTCGCCGGTTTTGGAAACGATGAAATGACAGCCAGATTCATCTTCCCAATACATGCCGGGGCAGACCGTCAGTTCCCGGTCGTCGGGAAACAGACGAATTTCGGTTTCCACATCCTGTGTTTCGATTTCGCTACCGTATCGCTCTTTCAACGCGCTGGAAACAATCCAGCGTTCCGATTCGCTAAAGTCGGGAATGGTGTTGCCAGCCATCAAAACCTGACCCCAATCAAGCGCCCAGACCCTTGAAAATGGCATCGCGGATTTCATCCACCTTGCCCACGCCAGGCACCTTCACATACCTGGGCGCACCAGCTTCGCCGCTCTTGCCCCAGTCGCCATAGTATTTCACCAGCGGCTCGGTCTGGGCGTGATACACGTCCAGGCGCTTCTTCACGGTTTCTTCCTTGTCATCGTCGCGCTGGATCAAATCCTCGCCGGTCACGTCGTCCCTGCCGGCCACCTTGGGCGGGTTGAAGACAACGTGGTAAGTGCGGCCCGAAGCGACGTGCACGCGGCGACCGGACATGCGCTTGACGATTTCCTCGTCGGCCACGTCGATTTCCACCACATAGTCGATTGGCACGCCGGCGGCTTTCATGGCTTCGGCCTGGGGAATGGTGCGCGGGAAACCGTCAAACAGATAGCCATTCTTGCAGTCGGCCTCGGTCAAACGCGCCTTGACCATGCCGATGATGATGTCGTCGGACACCAGACCACCCGCATCCATGATGGCTTTGGCCTTCATGCCCAGCTCGGTGCCCGCCTTGATCTGTGCACGCAGCATGTCGCCAGTGGAAATCTGCGGAATGCCGAATTTTTCCTTGATGTAGTTGGCTTGCGTACCTTTGCCCGCGCCGGGGCCACCCAGAAGAATCAGACGCATGATGTTTCCCTTAAGTTAACTGTCGTTTTAGAAGACGTAAGGGTATTGCAAGCCCCGTGCCGGGCGAACTCAATTTTTTTTATTTGGGGATAAAGGTCTGAAATTCAGACCTGGAAATGCTTGCGCACCCGCGCCAGGTCTTCAGGCGTATCCACGCCCGCACCGGGTGCATTCGGCGTTACAGCGACGGCAATGCGGTAGCCATGCCACAGTGCTCGCAGCTGCTCCAGCATTTCCCAGCGTTCCAGCGGCGCCGGCGCCAGGCTGGTAAAGGCGCGCAGAAATTGGGCGCGGTAGGCATACAGGCCGATGTGACGCAAGGCGTTGAAACCATCCGGCAGACCTGATGATTGGTTTATCCCAGCGGCAAACGTATCGCGCGGCCAGGGAATGGGTGCGCGGGAGAAGTACAAGGCATAGCCCTGTTCGTCCGTTACCACCTTGACGATATTGGCATTGCGGAATTCGTCCGCGTCATGCAAGGGGTGCGCCAGCGTGGCAATGGCTGCCGATTCATGCGCTGCCAGTGTCAGCGCGCATTCGCGGATGAGGGTTGGCTCAATCAGCGGTTCATCGCCCTGCACGTTGACCAGAATGTCTTCGTCGGCACAGCCCAGTATTTCCGCCACTTCGGCCAGCCTGTCCGTGCCCGAGGCATGGTCGGGTGATGTCATCACCGCGCGATGGCCGGCAGTTTCCACCGCGGCCTGCACCCGCGCGTCATCCACCGCGACCACGACTTCGTCGGCGCCGGATGCCAACGCGCGTTCTGCCACACGCACCACCATGGGCTTGCCGCCAATATCCGCCAACGGCTTGCCCGGCAAGCGCGATGAAGCGTAGCGGGCAGGAATGACGATGCGGAAATTCACTTGCGTACGTCTTCTTCCGCAGAAAGTGTCCTGGCTTCTTCCGGCAGCATGACCGGAATGCCATCCTTGACGGGGTAAGCCAGCCGACAGGGCGAACAAATCAGTTCTGAACGTTCGCGCTGCCATGCCAGCGGCCCCTTGCAGACCGGGCAGACCAAAATGTCGAGAATTTTTTCCATGATTACTTTCCAGGCCCGAATTTTTACTGGGCCTTGTCCTGATAAAGTTTGATATCTGCCACGCCCAGCAGCGTATCGAGGTCTTTTCCATCCCGCGGGGCAACACCGACTCCGAGACTGATGCTGACCGGCAGGCCGTTGCCCTGCGCCCACAATTGCGTGCGCTCACGAATCCGCGAGAGACTGGCTTGCGCTTGCGACTCGCCTCCATGTTCAACCAGAGCAATAAACTCATCCCCGCCCCAGCGTCCCACCAGTGGCGTATCGGTCGATTCGCGCAGAATCCGCCCCATTTCCACCAACACCCGGTCGCCGACTGCATGACCAAACCGATCATTGATGCTTTTAAATGAATCGAGGTCCGCAAACAACAAGGTTTGCGGCTTTTTTTCCGTCGCGGCTGCCAGCGTTTCCCGCGCGGACTCGGCAAACCCGGCGCGGTTGAGCAGACCGGTCAACGGATCGAAACGGCTGCGGTAATCCAGCAATTTATGCTGCTTGTCCACCTGCCCCATCAGCATGAACGCGTACAGAACCAGAATGACCCAGAACAGCCCATAAAACAGATCAGCCGTACTGGGCTCGAAGTCGCCAAGGCGATAACGGACGCCATAGCTGATCACCATGCACAAGGTTGCGAGGACGGCCGATTCGGCGAAAAGTCGCATGCCGTAACGCATGCCGTTGCCCAGAATCACCATGAGATAGGCCAGCGCCGAGGGCGGCACGGGATAGGGATCGTGCATCACGCTCAGTGTCACCATGCCAATATCCAGCATTAAGCCTGCGCGGAGAATGAAAACATCAAGACCGCGCATCGCCATCCAGAACAGCAGGCTATTGAGGACGAAGTACAGGCCGTAGACCAGCAGCAGGCCGTTCAGCGGCAGCACAACCGCGCGATAGGCGTCGATCGTCAGAAAGAACAGGCTGCCAAGCGCCCAGAACACATAGCGCGTCAGAAACTGGAAAGCGACTTCCCTGCGTTCCGGCCACCAGTAGTCCAGTGGATCAAAGCCCGGCTCGTGACGACGATCGCGCGCAACCGGTTTGGCCTGTTCCCTGCGCTCATATCCGATCTGGCTGTCCGTCTGCACTTTTCGTCCCTTCCGGATTATTTTCCTTTTCCGGCCAGCCTGCTTCGAAGCCAGTCCGTGAAGTCCGTGGGCAACACCGTGCGCAATTGAAGCGCCCACCAGTGAGGCCCCGCGTATCGGGTGCATTTTACCGCGTCCTTTTCCGTCATCACCACTGTCGCGTCCGGGTCGAAATCCTGCGCGGTATAGGTGTAATGGTCCGGGAAAGGCCGCGCTCGAAACGGGATGCCCATTTCCCGCAGCGTCCGGAAAAATCCTTCTGGCCGCGCAATCCCCGCAACTGCCTGAATTTCCTGTTGCGGCGATTTCGGCAGACGGTCCTGGACAGCAGAATCGTTCAGCCTGCGAAATCCACCGAATGCCCGGCTGACGGCAAACACCGTAATGCCTGCCGGCAAGTTCGCAGTAGAACCGCTGCTTGCCTCTCCGCTTAAAATCAGCGCATCCGTCTGCTTCAGGCGCGAAATGGATTCGCGCAACGGACCGGCTGGCATCAACCAGCCATTGCCGAAGCGCGTCTGCGCATCAGCCAGCACCAGTTCCACGTCGCGGCGCAGGCGGTAGTGCTGCAAACCATCATCCGAGACAATCACATCCACCCCGGGATATTCGGCCAGCAACCTGCGCGCGGCCTGCAAGCGGTCCGTGCCCACCACAACGGGGACGCCGGTCTTCTGATGAATCAGTAACGGCTCGTCGCCTACGTCCTCTGCATGGGCATCGCTGAGCACGCACATGACATCGCGGCGCTTACGGCCGTAGCCACGGCTGACAACGCCTGGGCAATAGCCCTCCGAGCGAAGCCATCGCACCGTTTCGATCACAAAAGGCGTCTTGCCACTACCGCCTGCATTCAGGTTGCCCGCAACGATGACCGGCACGCCCGGATGACTGGAATAAAACCAGCCAGCTTGATACAACCAGCGCCGCACGCGCGTGAGGACGCCAAACAACAAGGCAAACGGTAGAAGAAAAAAATTGAGCAATCCCTTGCGGGACCACAATCGGTTGACGAAGCCGGACAGGTTACTGACTGCTTTGCGTTGCAAAGGTAATCCGCGCAAGCCCTGCGCGCCGGGCCGCTTCCATGATGTTGATCACCGACTGGTGGCTCGCCTTCGCATCCGCATTGATGACCACCACGGCTTCGGCATTGCCTTTCGCCTGTGCGCTCATGGCTTTGACCAGGGCATCGATCGCCGGATCAACACTTTGTTCGTTAAGCAGATAGCGGCCGCTTGCATCGACTGTCACCTGGATCGTGTCGGGTTTTTGCGGACTTTGCTCGCCGGTGGCGCTGGGCAGATTGATCTTCAACTCTGAATAACGTGCGTAGGTGGTCGTTACCATCAAAAAGATAATAATGACCAGAAACAGATCAATCAGCGGGATCAGATTGATCTCGGGCGCTTCACGGTGATAGCCACGCTTGAAATTCATGTACACCTCCATAAATCTACTGCGCGTGCATGATCCGGGCGCGTCCGGTGCTCGGAATGCTCATGTATGTCCATATACACTCCGCTTCCTGCGCTCCGGGCGCACCCGTCTGATGTCCGCTCGCTACAATTTCTGGAGGCGTACAACCTAGCTCCTTTCACCGTGCACGACTTCCACGAGTTTGATCGCCTGCTGCTCCATTTCAACAGCAAGATTGTCGACCCGCGCGCGGAAGAACCGATAGAAAATCATCGACGGAATCGCCACGATCAGGCCAAAGGCCGTGTTATACAGCGCAATGGAAATGCCATGCGCGAGTTGCGTGGGGTTGTTGCCGGTTGGCGATTGCGAGCCGAAAATCTCGACCATGCCGATTACTGTACCCAACAGACCCAACAGCGGCGCGACCGCGGCAATCGTCCCCAGCGTCGTCAGAAAACGCTCCAGATCATGCGTTACTGCACGTCCGGCTTCTTCAATCGACTCTTTCATGATCTCGCGTGAGTTTTTCACGTTGCGCAGACCGGCCGCGAAAATCCGGCCCAGCGGCGAATCCGCCGTGAGCTTGTTCAACATATCAAGCGTCACGCCTTGTCCTTTCAACTGCTGGGCCACGCTGGCAAGCAATGCTGGCGGCGCCACTTCCGAAGCACGCAGTGAGTAAAAACGTTCGATGATGATGGCAAGCGCAAGAATGGATGCAAGAATCAGCGGCCAGATTGGCCAGCCGGCGGCCTCGATGATGGCTAACACGCGGTGAATCTCCAGAAATATTGACACAACAAAAACAGTGCGACTTTATCTTGCACCCGGGATTTCGACAAGCTCGGGTAACAAGTCTGTCGGAAATTATTCAGCGACTTGGCCCATCCACAAAATTGAGCCATGCAGATCGCGTAACCAAGACAGAGAAAACCGCAGACGAGTTCTCCACAATTTCTGTGGATAAATCTGTGAAAAACGCCAGTCCAATCGCAAAAGCTATCTGATACTAAACGTTTTTTTATCTGCGCCTATTCGGAAGGCAATAATTTTTTCCATTTAAATTCATAAACTTATAAAATCCCCTGTCTTCACAGCAGCTTGCTGGGACTTTTGATGAAAAAACAATTACCCGGTGGATGGATTGATGAGAAAAAACAAGGAAATCTCGTCACGTCAAGCCCTGTATTAACGGTTTCCGCGCTCAACAGCCTGGCACGCTCCGTGATCGAATCCGCTCTGCCGCTGATGTGGGTGGGCGGCGAAATTTCCAATCTCACCCGTGCGGCTTCCGGTCACTGGTACTTCAGTTTGAAGGATGCAACGGCCCAGGTGCGCTGCGCCATGTTTCGCGGGCGCAACCAGTTCGTCGACTGGCAACCCGCCAACGGCGACCAGATCGAAGTCCGCGCCGTGCCCACTTTGTACGAAGCACGCGGCGAGTTCCAGTTGCAGGTGGAAGTCATGCGCCGCGCCGGACTGGGCGCGCTGTTCGAGGCGTTTGAAAAGCTCAAGCAGAAACTCTCTGCCGAAGGCCTGTTTGACGAGGCGCGCAAACGCGCACTGCCTGTATTCCCGAAAAAGCTCGGCATCGTCACCTCGACCGAAGCCGCCGCCTTGCGCGACGTGCTCACTACCCTGCGCCGCCGCGCGCCGTGGCTGCCAGTCGTTCTTTATCCCACGCCGGTACAGGGCGAAGGCGCCGGCAGGAAAATCGCCGAGGCCATTCGCATGGCAGGCGAACGCAAGGAATGCGATGTGCTCATCGCCTGCCGGGGCGGCGGCAGCATCGAGGATTTGTGGGCCTTCAACGAAGAAATCGTCGCCCGCGCCATCGCCAACTGTCCCGTGCCGGTCATTTCCGGCGTGGGCCACGAAACCGATTTCACCATTGCCGACTTCGTCGCCGACCTGCGCGCACCCACGCCGACTGCCGCGGCGGAACAGGTTTGCGCCAGCCGCGAAGAGTGGATGCAGAAACTGGTCACGCAGCAGCACCGCATCGCCCGGCCGCTGCACCGGCTGCTGAATGCGCGCGCACAGCAGGTCGATTTTCTGTCTCGCCGACTGGTGCATCCGGCCCTGCGCCTGCAACACCAGCGCGGCACGCTGCAACAACTGTCGCACCGCATGCACCAGGCCATGGCGCGCAGCGTGCAAACCCGCCACCTGCGCAACACTGCGTTGCAGGCACGCTTTCTTGCCTTGCGCCCCGCGCCGCCTGAATTGAAATCCACGCTGCTCAATCTTCAGCATGACCTGGGCCGCGCCCTGCATCGGCAACTGGAAAACAGCAAAGCCGATGTCAATCGCATCGCCGCCCACCTTGCCCACCTCAACCCCGACGCCGTGCTGGCGCGCGGCTACAGTGTGGTAAGGAATACACAAGGTCAGGTCATCCGCGACAGCCGCCAGCTCAAACCGGATGACATGCTTGACCTGCGCTTTGAGCGCGGCGGTGCCACCGCCCGCGTCACCGGCAAGAAAGACGACACCTCCGGAGGAAAAAACTGAAATGACTTATGCCCTGCTGAAGTCCCTGCATCTGGCCACCGTCGCCATCACGCTGATCCTGTTCCTGTTGCGCGGCGCCTGGCGGCTGACAGATTCGCCACTGCTCCAGAAAAAATGGGTAAAGATCGTGCCGCATACCAACGACGCCATCCTGCTCGCCGCCGCCATCGGCATGATGATCGTGGCGCAACTCAATCCGCTGGAACACGGCTGGCTCATGGCCAAGATACTTGCCCTCCTTGCCTACATCGTGCTCGGGACAATTGCTTTAAAACGCGGCAAGACAGGCTTGCAACGCAACCTCGCCTTCATCGGCGCGCTGGGTGTGTTTGGCTACATGCTGGCCGTGGCGGTCAGCAAGCAGGCGTGGCCGGTTTGAATCAAAGGCAAATCCCCCCAACCCCCCTTTATCAAGGGGGGCTACATCTTCACCCCCTTGATAAAGGAGGTCGCCGAAGGCAGGGGATTTGAACCCCCTTGATATAGGGGGTCACCTGAAGGGCGGGGGGATTTCATACCCCCTTGTCAAAGGGGGTGGCGAGCTTCGCGAGCCGGGGGATTCAACGAATTTCTTCCCATATCCGCTCACAAACCGACTCAAACTCGTGCATCACTTCGCGGTTCGTAAATCGCAGCACACGTAAACCCAATATCTCCATCTGATTCGTTCGCCTTGCGTCGTAATCCATCGAATCATTCTCGTAATGACTGTCCCCATCCACCTCGATCACCAGCTTGAGATGGGCGCAATAAAAATCGACGATGAAATCGGCAATCGGCTTTTGCCGTAAAACAGGATGAGGAAAATCCCGCAGAAACTGAAACCAGAGCTTTTGTTCGGGTTCGGCCATGTTGGCCCGCAATTCACGAGCCTTGGCTTTCAGGTCGTTACGGTAGGGAATGAATTTAGGTTTTTCTGGCATGGCTGGATTTAAATCCCCCCAACCCCCCTTTATCAAGGGGGGCTCATGTTAAACCCCCTTGATAAAGGGGGTGGCGAACGGAGTGAGCCGGGGGATTGATTCAACGCCGGTTATCCAGAAACCCGCCAAGCAAACTTCCAACCCGCTCCACCACATCCCCCGCCAGGCAATCCACCTCTACCCCATCCATGCCTCTTAGCCAGGTCAGTTGACGCTTGGCCAGTTGCCGGGTGGCGTAGATGCCGCGATTGAGCAGTTCCTTCTCATCGTATTCGCCTTCCAGATGCGCCCACACCTGACGGTAACCCACGCAGCGCATCGACGGCATGCCGGCATGCAAGGGATATTTCTCGCGCAATTGCCTCACTTCGTCGATCAAACCCGTCTGCAACATTGATGCAAAACGCTGCGCAATGCGCTCGTGCAAAACGGAGCGGTCCGACGGCACCAGCGCCAGCGGCAGCACGCGATAAGTCAAGGTCTCCCTTCCACCCTCACCCCTTGCCCCTCTCCCAGAGGGAGAGGGGTTAAAGAAGGAAGACATCGGCTTGCCCGTCAGCCGCACTACCTCCAGCGCGCGCTGGATTCTTTGCGCATCGGCGGGCTGCAACCGCGCCGCCGTTACCGGGTCGAGCTTCGACAGTTGCGCATGCAATGCCGGCCAGCCACGCGCTTTTGCATCCTGTTCGATTTCCTCGCGCAAGACTGCATCCGCCTGCGGCATGTCCGACAACCCCTCCCGCAACGCCTTGAAGTACAACATCGTGCCGCCCGCCAGCAGCGGCACTTTTCCGCGCGCGGTGATCTCTGCCATCACGCGTAAGGCATCTTCCCTAAACCTTGCAGCGGAATATGATTTGGTCGGGTCGATCAGATCAATCAGATGATGCGGCGCGACACGCAGCATTTCCGCATCCGGCTTGGCCGTGCCGATGTTCATGTCGCGATACACCAGCGCCGAATCCACGCTGATGATTTCCAGCGGAAAACGCTGCACCAGCGCCACCGCCAGGCCAGTCTTGCCGCTGGCCGTGGGGCCCATAAGGAAGATTGCGGGGGGATGCATGTTTATTGAATCAGCCTACCGGTGAAGATCGGCAGGACAGTGCGGCTGTTCCGGTTTTAATGACAGGCAGAATTAAATCCCCCCCACCCCCCCTTTATCAAGGGGGGCTACATCTTCACCCCCTTGATAAAGGGGGTGACGAGCCCGCGAGCCGGGGGATTCAAACATCCAGCGGGCTTAC
>CAZVBY010000074.1:0-9259 GCA_964625895.1 uncultured Thiobacillus sp. | reverse complement strand
GCGGAAATTTTCTGCTGATGTTTCGCGTGAGCGAATAAATCAGCGTTTACTTAGCGCCGCCGCCGGTCTTCCCTCAACGCCAGCGTGGCCACCTGAACACGATTGCGAAGCCCTAATTTCTCCATGATATTGCGCAAGTGGTTGCGCACGGTGTTCTCGGAAAGATGCAGGTTGTAGGCAATCAGCTTGTTGCTTTGCCCCTGTTTGACGAATTCGACGATTTCACGTTCACGCGCGGTCAGTGCATCCAGCGCGTGCTGGGCGATCTCGCCCTTGGCCATGCGTTGCATGACATTCAGCGGAAAACTGCCTTGGCCGGCGCACACATTGCGGATGGCGGACAGGACATGATCCGGTTCGCTGCTTTTGATGACATAGCCATCGACGCCTGCACTGATGGCTTCGGAAATTTCTTCCTCGCTGTCGGCGATGGTCAGCATGATGACTTTCATGCCGGCCTCACGCAGATCGGAAACGAGGTCGAGTCCATCTGCATCGGGCAAGGAGCGATCCAGCAATACGACATCCGCGCGGTTACCCGCCGAGATCCAGCCGTTGAGTGAAGCCGCGTCGGCAAATTGCGCCGACAGCTGCAAGTCTTCGGCTTGATTGATTGAGTTGGCGGCACCCATTCTCAACAAGGGGTGATCGTCCACCACGATAACGCTGAATTTGTTGCTAGCCATGTCTCCCCGCAAGTGTGTTTTGTTTGTAAATATAGTGTATTTGTTTCGTGCCTCCAATGCGCTCAGGTCGGCAGATTACGGGGTTTGCGCGGGGCATTTTGAAATAGCCGATCGTAGAACGGACGTGGAAGCCATTTCATCACGCGGGCGACAATCGCCATCTGCCAGGGGATGATGCTTTCTGGCCGCCGTTTGTCAATCAATCGGACTATCTTGTAAGCGGCAACTTCCGCGGATAACTTAAAAGGCATCGGATAAGGGTTGACGCTGGTCATGGGCGTGGTGATATAGCCTGGCGATATCGTGATCACGTCAATGCCGGAGGATTTGAGCTCCAACCGCAACGATTCCAGATAAACGCGCACGGCAGCCTTGGAAGCAGAATACGCGCCGCCGCCGGGCAGTCCGCGCACACCAGCCACGCTGGCGATGCCGCACAGGATGCCGCTGCCGCGCGTTTTCATCGATGCGATGAAGGGGTGGAAGGTGTGTACCAAGCCCATCACGTTGGCATCCATGACCGCCTGAAAAATCGGCAGGTCAGCCTTTTCTTCTGTGAGTGTGCCGACGGAAATGCCGGCGCAGGCAATGACGATGTCCGGGATGCCGGCGGTCTGCATGAAACGGGAAATGGCTTCTTGCATGGCCTGCGCATCCCGCACATCAGCGACATAGCAGTGTGCATTGTACGAAGCCGCGGCTTTGGCTAACGCCTCCGCGCGCCGGCCGCAAAGGCCGAGCACGGCGCCTTGTTCGCCATAGTGCCGTGCCAGCGCGGCGCCCAGCCCGCTGGACGCGCCGGTGATGAAGACGACAGGCTTACTTGGTGGCTGCAACCGGCTTGACCGCGGGTTTGGCGGACTGTTTGCTGGCGGGCTTGAGCTTGACGATGTTGCTGCCGCGCTCCTTGCGCGCGCGTTCGATGAGCTGGTCGAGGACTTCGAAAAGACGCGCTTCGGTCAGTGTCATCGAAATCGAAGTGAGATATTTGCCATCCACCAGCACGGCGGGCACGCCGTCAATGCCGGCAGACTGCGCGGCCTTGGCGCCTTTCATGGCTTTGGTCTGGACGGAGAAGGACTGATAGGCGGCCTTGAATTTTGCCTCGTCCAAGCCTTGCCGCTTGACCCAGGCCATCAGTTGCGCTTCATCGTTCAGGTTGAGCCCTTCCTTGTGGTAGGCGTGGAAGACCTTCTCGTGCAGCTTGGCCAGCGCGCCCATTTCCTCAAGCGCATAAAAAATCTTTGCGCCGGGCATCCAGTTGTCATTGAACACAGCGGGAACCGGACGCAATTTGACGTCGCCCGGCAGCTTTTTTGCCCAGGCTTTCAGGCCTGGCTCGAGCTGGTTGCAGTGGGGGCAGCGGTACCAGAAAAATTCAGCCACCTCGATCTGCTTCCCGGTTTCTACGCCGAGTGGATTCTTCAAGTGCTTGAATTCGAAACCTTCCTCGGCCGGGTTGGCGGCGAGTGCGGACCCCATGACCATGAGGCCGATCAGCATTGCCAGTGGGCGCGAAAGGGTAAGAAACAGTTTCATGACGTCTCCTTAAGGGCGTGTTTTGGGCTCAATTTTGATCAACAGTGTTTCGATGCCGTTTTGCGTCAGACGCTCGCGCGCCTGATTTAGTTCGTCGGGATTCCTGAACGGTCCGATGCGCAACTTGTGCAGCTGGATAGCCTCTTGATCGGGTACGGTGCGGATCTGCGCTTCGAATCCCAATAATGCCAGCCTGGCCTTCATGTCCTCGGCATCGGCCATGTTGATGAAGGCGCCGGCCTGAAGCGCGTATTCCACCGCAGGTCTGGAAACGGCTGGCGGGCTGTCGGTGGGAGTGTTCTCTGCGCCGCCGCCCGGCAATGTTTTATAGAATTCATAGCTGGGGGCTTCCTTGACCGCGCCGGCATCGACGTGTGAATCCTGTTCCTTGGGAGTTTCCACAAAGGGATTGTGCAGCGCGGTCCATACCGCCACGATGAGTGCGAGAACGAGCCCCACGGCCAGCCCGGTGAGAAAGCCGCGAAAAAACGGCGAGGCGGTCTTGCCACTGGCCATTACATTTTCTCCGGCGCCAGGACGCCAAGCAGCGCAAGCCCGTTGGCCAGCACTTGTTGCGTGGCGCGGATGAGTGAAAGCCGGGCGAGCTTGAGTCCGTCGTCTTCAACGAGGAATTTTTCGGCGTTGTAATAGGTGTGCAAATCTCCCGCCAGATCCTTGAGGTAATACGCGATCTGATGCGGTGCGCGTTCTAGCGCTGCATTTTCCAGCGTTTCCTGCCAGGCGGACAGGCGCTTCATCAGCGCCAGTTCGTGCGGCGATGTCAGCAAGGCAAGCTCGGCTTGCGGCAATGCGGCGGAATCACCACCCCATTCGGCCAGCACGCTGCAAATGCGCGCGTGCGCATACTGGATGTAATACACCGGATTGTCCGTGCTTTGTGACTTGGCCAGGTCGAGGTCGAAATCCAGATGCTGGTCGGATTTGCGTAGCACGTAATAAAAACGCGCGGCATCGTTGCCGACTTCGTCGCGCAATTCGCGCAGGGTGACAAACGAGCCCGAGCGGGTCGACATCTGCACCTTCTGGCCGCCGCGATAGAGCACGGCAAATTGGACCAGAGCCACTTCCAGCTTGTCTGCATCCAGTCCCACCGCCATCAGGGCGGCCTTCACGCGTGGAATGTAGCCGTGATGGTCGGCGCCCCAGACATCGATGACGAGGTCAAACCCCCTCTCGAACTTGTTGGCGTGATAGGCAATGTCCGAGGCGAAATAGGTGTACTCGCCGTTGGCGCGCTGCACCACACGGTCTTTTTCGTCGCCAAAGGCCGTTGCCCTGAACCAGCGCGCGCCATCCTGCATGTAGAGGTGTCCGCCGGCTTCGAGCTGGCGCACGGCGGCGGCGACCTTGCCGGTGTCGAACAGGCTTTTTTCCGAAAACCACTCGTCGAAACGAACGCCGAATTCGGTGAGGTCCGCCTTGCAGTCAGCCAGCTGCTCGTTGAGGACAAAGCCGTGAAAATAGTCGTAATCCACGCCAAGCAGACGTTTCGCGGCGGCAATCAGGCCATCGAGGTGCGCTTCATTCAGGGCTTTTGCCTGAGGGTCGCCGCCTTCCACCAGTTCCTCGTCCGGACGTGGCGGCACGCCATCGAGCACGCGCGTGGGATCGTGGACAAAGCGATCGCCGTGTTCCTGGAAAATGGCCTGGGCCATATCGCGGACATAAGCCCCCTGATAGGCATTGGAGGGAAAGGGAATCAGGATGCCCTGCAATTCCAGATAGCGCAGCCAGGCGGAGAGCGCCAGGATGTTCATCTGCCGGCCCGCGTCGTTGACATAGTATTCGCGCGTGACGCCATAGCCTGCCGCTTCCAGCACATTGGCGAGGCTGGCGCCATAGGCCGCGCCGCGTCCATGCCCGACATGCAGCGGGCCGGTGGGGTTGGCGGAAACGAATTCGACCTGCACCGGCCGGTTGCCGCCAATGTCTGAATGGCCAAAGCGCGTGCCTTGCTCATGGATGGCGGTAACAACACGCATCCAGGCGGCAGGCTTGAGACGCAGGTTGATGAATCCCGCGCCGGCCACCTCGGCTGCCTCGATCAGGCTGGTGGTTGGCAGGGCCTGAACAATCGACTGGGCCAGCTCACGGGGGTTTTTCTTCAGCGGTTTCGCCAGCCGCATGGCCACATTGCAGGCAAAATCACCATGCTCGGGGGATTTGGGGCGTTCCAGTTCAATCGGTAACGACTGGCCCGGCACGACATCGGCGACGGCCAGTTCCAGTAAACGGGCAAGTTGTTGTTTGAGCGTCATGCGAGGAGTGCAGGAGAAATGCGGGCAATTATCCTAGAAACCGCAGTTGGACGCACCCGATGGTGCGTTTGGGCGGGTGTCTGCCGCGAAGCGAGGAGGCAGCAGGCTCATGCCTGCAACGACGAGCAACATAGGCAGGCGCGCGACCGGACATGCCAGCGGGTGCGTAGCGCGCTCACCAAAATGGTGGCGATCATCGAAGGCGGATAGACCAGATTCCATGCGTCATTCCCTGAGGCGATAAGCGGTCAACTGCGGTTTATAGGATTATACCGCGTCTTGGCTTGCGGCTTGCGGGCGGCCAGGGTGTTGAAAAACGACCGCGAGGGCATGATGCTGCAAAAAACCGGCTCAAACTGCTCATGTATTCACGTTACGCGCGCTTTTATCCTTGATGGAACCTTTTCGCTACGTTTTCAATACCTGGTTAATTCGATTCGCTCGGATCCACGTCCAGATGCCAGCGTACCTGTGTTGCGCGTTGCGCATATAGACGGGGCATCCATTCGCTCAGTGCGGCTTGCAAGGCTGCGCGAGAGCTGGATTGCAACCATAACTGCGCGCGTTCCATCCCGGCTTTTTTCAGCATGGGTGCGGCCACGGGCTGGAAGATTTCCACCGCTTCGTTGGCCGGAAATCGCACGCGGGCTTCTTCCAGCCAGGATAGCGCCTCGGCAAGCGCGCGGGCTTCCACGCGCAAGACCGCCTGCCGCGTGTAGGGCGGCAGGCCAAGTTGCTTTCGCGACGCCAGTTGCGCGCGTGCAAAGCCTGCAAAGTCATGTGCTTGCAGAAAGGCAAACAAGGGATGATCGGGAAATGCGGTCTGCACCAATACCCGACCAGGCTTGTCCGCCCGGCCGGCGCGGCCGGCCACTTGCATGAGCTGGGAAAATAATCTTTCCTCAGCGCGAAAATCCTGGCTGAACAGCGCGCCGTCGGCATCCAGCACGATGACCTGCGTGAGATTGGGGAAATCGTGGCCCTTGGCAATCAGTTGCGTACCGACGACCAGATTCGCCTCGCCTGAGTGAATCCGCGCCTGCATGGTTTCCCAACTGCCTTTGCGGCGGGTGTTGTCACGGTCTGCGCGCAGGATCGTGGCATCCGGAAAGTGACGGGCCAGCGCTTCCTCCACGCGCTGCGTACCCTGCCCGATGGGGCGGATATCCGGATTGCCGCAGTCGGGGCAGGCAGCGGGCACGCGGGTTTCGTGGCCGCAATGATGACAACACAACTTTTTGCGGGCCAAGTGCAGCGTGAGTCTGGACGAACAGCGCGGGCAAGGCGCGGTCCAGGCGCACACCGGGCAATGCAGCACCGGCGAATAGCCGCGACGGTTGATGAAAACCAGCACCTGCTCGCCGCGCGATAGGGTCTGTCCGATGGCTTTGCAGGCGGGTTGACTGATGCCGTCCGCGGGTTTTTCCTGACGCGTATCGATCAAACCGATATCCGGCAACATCGCGCCCGTAGCGCGCTGGGGCAATTCCAGCGGCGTGTATCGACTTTCCTGCGCGTTATGCCAGCTTTCCAGGCTGGGCGTGGCAGACCCGAGCACCACGGGGATGTTCCGCAAGCGGGCGCGAAATACGGCGAGGTCTCGGGCGGAGTAGCGCAGCCCATCCTGTTGCGAAAATGAAGTGTCATGCTCTTCATCCACGATCAGCACGCCGAGTCGAGGCAGCGGCGTAAAGACGGCCAGACGTGTACCCAGCACGATGCCCGACTTGCCTGCCGCGGCCTGTTTCCATCGGAGCAGGCGCTCACCTTCGGCCAGCCCGCTGTGCAGCACGCTGATTGGCGTTTCGGGAAACCGCGCGGCAACCCGCTGGGTAAATTGCGGCGTGAGGCCGATCTCCGGTACCAGGATGAGCGCCTGCTCGCCACGCCGCAGGGCTTCCTCGGCAATGCGTAAATAGACTTCGGTCTTGCCGCTGCCGGTGATGCCATGCAACAAGACAGGCGAAAAACGACCCATGGCCGCGCAAACGGATTCGACGGCGCTTTGCTGCGGCGAGGTCAGCGCCGGGCGAGCAATGGCCGTATTTTGATGGGTCTGTTCGACCGTGAAAGCGAGCGCTTGCGCTGGAGCGACGATGAGCCAGGCTTTGTCGACCCATTTCGCCAGCAGGGTCGTGGCGTTCTGGCATAAGGCGGCAAGTTCACGGGTGCTGGCCGGGCCTTTCGCCAACCGATCGGACAGCCGACGCATGGCGACGGCGCGGGCAGGCAGGGTGGCAGGCAGCGCTTCCCTGCCGAGTGCGCTCAACGCATAGGTCAGGTCAGGCTTTGGCGGGTCAAACTGCCAGCGCCGCAAAGCGGTGGGCAAGGCGGACAAGGCAACTTGCCCTTTGGGATAGTGGTAATACGTGGAAGCAAAATGGATGAGTTCACGCACATCTGGCGCAAGAGGCGGCAGTGTGCGGTCGATTTCTGCCACCCTGCGTAGTTTGTCCGGGGCGCAGTCCGCTTTGGTACCGAGTTCAAGAATCAGGCCAACCTGGGTCCTCCGCCCGAAGGGTACATGCACCCGTCTGCCCAGGTCTTCCGGGCTTAAATCCGGACAGACGTAATCAAATAAGGTCGGTAACGGCACATCCAGTGCGATACGCGCAATACTTGAGCGGTTGGTGGATAACTTGTCTAAGTTAGCGTCCAAAGTTCGCGAAAATTTGTGAAGTTAAAGCTAAATACTTATGATTAATAAAGCTTTTATGGTTTTCCACCAAATCTGTGGATAATTTTGTGAATGAAATAAAAAGATAAACACAAGATGACGCAAATACGTCAATCAAGACAAACGATGAAAAAACAAGCAGCTCACTAAATTCAATAAAAACAATAGATTAAATAGTTGCCTTGCTTGTCAAGCGCATTCGTCGTAAAAAATTCATTTGCGCAATAAATGTGCATAAGTAAATGATAATGTACTAGTTGGTATGGAATGCCCGGCTTTTCGTTCGCACGGTATCTAATAGTAAGCCCACACTCTCTGGAGGGGTGAATTGGTTAATGCCATGCCCCAGATTGAACACGTGTCCGGAGCCTTTGCCATAGCTTTGCAGAATGCTTTCGGCTTCCCTGATGATGGCAGCTTCATTGCCCATCAGGCAGAGCGGATCGAAATTGCCCTGCAACGCCACCTTGTCGCCGACACGCGCCCGGGCCTGGCCGATGTCCACCGTCCAGTCCAGCCCAAGACCATTGCAGCCTGTGGCCGCCATGTCTTCCAGCCACAGCCCGCCGCCCTTGGTAAACAGAATGCTGGGTACCTTGCGGCCTTCGTTTTCCTTTTTTAGACCGGCGACCACACGTGCCATGTAAGGGAGTGAAAATTCGCGGTAGGCGCGGTGGCTCAACATGCCGCCCCAGGTGTCAAACATCATCACAGCCTGCGCCCCCGCCTCGATCTGCGCGTTGAGGTAATCCGTCACCGCGCGGGTGTTCACATCCAGTATATGGTGTAATAAATCCGGGCGCTGGTAGAGCATGGTCTTGATGGTACGGAAATCGTCCGAGCCGCCGCCTTCGACCATGTAGCAGGCCAGCGTGAACGGACTGCCGGAAAAACCAATCAGCGGCACGCTGCCATCCAGGGCCTTGCGGATACTGCGCACCGCATCCATCACATAACCCAGCTTGTCATTGGGGTCGGGGGCGGCGAGGTCACGAATGGCCCATTCTTCACGCAAAGGGCGTTCAAAACGCGGACCTTCACCTTGGGCGAAATACAGCCCCAGCCCCATCGCATCCGGCACGGTGAGAATGTCGGAAAACAGGATGGCCGCATCTAGTGGATAGCGCGCTAGCGGCTGCATCGTCACCTCGGTCGCCAGATCAGGCGTCTTGCACAGGGTGAGGAAATCCCCGGCGCGGGCGCGGGTGGCATTGTATTCCGGCAGGTAGCGCCCGGCCTGGCGCATCAGCCAGCTGGGCGTGTAATCGACGGGTTCGCGCAATAACGCGCGCAGGAAAGTATCGTTTTTGAGGGCAGACATGAGGCGATGCGCGGAATGGCAAAGCCCCAAGTTTAACCCGGATATGGCGTCAGGCGGCCGGGACGAAAAGAGACCCGGCGCGCATCGCGCTTCAGGGACGCTGAAATTTCCAGTCGCCCTGTGGCGTGGGGCAGGCAAGGATCTCGCGCGGCTTGCGGTCATCCATCGCCAGTGTGGCGTAACGGCAATTACCGGGCGCATCGCCCTTGGGCGTAAAGCTGAAACGATGACCATCATTGTTGCGCCAGACTACCGGCACGCCGGGCTTGCCCAACTCCAGGGCGTGGCCCATGCAGGCGCGGTCTTTCTTGTCCATGGCATCGCCAATCGCGTGGCCCAGCACCGCACCCAGCACGCCACCAATGACCATGCCCACGACCCGATCTTCACGGTCGGCCACTTGGCCACCGATCACGGCCCCGGTGACACCGCCGATGACGGCGCCGATTTCATCGCGATTGCACCGCCCGGACAAAATGCCGAAATCCTGTTTGTACATAACACCGCTCTTGCCAGTATAGTCAGCGTAATGCGGGTCATGTTTCTTGCGCCAGCCATGCGCGGGGGCATGACCGGGCGGGTCTGCCCAAACCGAGGTGGCGGCCACCAGGCAGGCCATAGCGAGGGTAATCGGGGTTTTCATGTAAGCCTCCAAAAAATGAAATGCAGGCGGGGTCCGTTGCCGGCTCCGCCCTCATTGCAGTTTAGCGTGAAACACGCGAAGCGTGCCCTGTCGCCCTCTCCCGCTTGCGGGGGA
>CAZVBY010000073.1:0-9262 GCA_964625895.1 uncultured Thiobacillus sp. | reverse complement strand
ATCATTCACATACCACGCCATCGCTTCTTTCAGCCCTTCCGCCATGCGGTGCGACGGCTCGTAGCCCAGAAGATTTCGCGCCTTGCCGACATCGGCCTGCGAATGGCGCACATCGCCCGCGCGGAAATCGCGGTAAGCGGGCTTGAAATTTTGCAGATGCGGGAAGTGCGGCAACAGGCTGACGCGGATGGCCTCGAACAAGCCATTCAAGGTGGTGCGGTCGCCCACGGCCACGTTGTAGACCTGGTTGGATGCCTCAGGGTTTTCCGCTGTGGCGGACAGGATGTTGGCCTGAATGACATTGTCGATGTAGCAGAAATCGCGGCTGGTCTCGCCGTCGCCGTTCACATACACCGTTTCGTTGTGGATCATGCTGGCGACCCACTTGGGAATCACTGCTGCGTAGGCGCCTTCCGGGTCCTGACGACGGCCGAAGATATTGAAATAGCGCAGGCCGATGGACTCCATGCCATACGCCGTGCCGAAAACATCGGCGTACAGTTCATTGACGTACTTCGTCACCGCGTAGGGCGACAGGGGTTTGCCGATGACATCTTCCACCTTGGGCAGGCCGGGATGATCGCCGTAAGTCGAACTCGACGCGGCATAAACAAAGCGCTTGACGCCCGCATCGCGCGAGGCCACCAGCATATGGATGAAACCGTCGATGTTGGAGGCATTGGTGGTCAGCGGGTCTTCGATGGATCGCGGCACCGATCCCAGCGCAGCCTGATGCAGCACGTAATCGACGCCCGACACTGCCTTGCGGCAGGTTTCCAGATTGCAGATATCCCCGCGCAGAAAGGTGAAGCGCGACCACTTTTCCTCGCCCACGCTGGCCGCGACTTCATCCAGATTCTTCTGGTGACCAGTGGCGAAGTTGTCCAGCCCGACCACATGCTGATTGAGGTTCAGCAGGGCTTCGACCAGATTGCAGCCGATGAATCCCGCCGCGCCCGTCACCAGCCAGGTTTTTGGCGCCGCAAGAAGCTGCGCCTGAACATCCTGATAGCGTGACATCAAAGCCTCCAGAGCTGGTAGCCAGCACCGGTCACGGCGTCAGGATCATAGGCGGATTTCACATCGGTGAAGACACCGCCATTTTTCAGTTTGGCGGTCAACTCGCCAAATGGTTTGTCCAGATATTCCTTGTGCGCCACGGCCGCGATCACCGCATCGCATTCGGGCATGTCTTCCCACTTCGTCAGGCTGATGCCGTATTCGTGCTCGGCTTCTTTCGGCTCACCCAGAGGATCATGCACATTGACCACGCAGCCAAAGGATTTCAGTTCGCGGATCACGTCCACCACCTTGGAATTGCGCAGGTCGGGGCAGTTTTCCTTGAAGGTCAGGCCCAGCACATTGACCTTGGCGCCCTTCACCGGCACGCCATTGCCGATCATCTTCTTGACCGTCTCCTGCGCCACATAGGCGCCCATGCCGTCGTTGATGCGGCGGCCGGCGAGAATGACCTGCGGGTGGTAGCCCAGCATGTCGGCCTTGTGCGTCAGATAGTAAGGGTCGACGCCAATGCAGTGGCCGCCAACCAGGCCCGGCCGGAAGGGCAGGAAGTTCCATTTGGTGCCGGCGGCTTTCAGCACTTCCAGCGTGTCTATTCCCAGTCTGTGGAAGATCAGCGACAGTTCGTTCATCAGCGCGATGTTCAGATCGCGCTGGGTATTTTCAATCACCTTGGCGGCCTCGCCCACCTTGATGGAACTGGCCTTGTGCACGCCGGCGGTAATCACGCTGCCATACAGTCCGGCGACTTTTTCCAGGGTGGCGGCATCGTCGCCGGACACCACTTTCACGATTTTTGTAATCGTCCTTTCCTTGTCGCCCGGATTCACCCGCTCGGGCGAATAGCCGACATGGAAATCCTGCATCCATTTCATGCCGGAGTTCTTTTCCAGGATGGGAATGCAGACTTCCTCGGTCGCGCCTGGATACACGGTGGATTCATACACCACGGTGGCGCCTTTTTTCATGTATCTGCCGACCGTTGTGCTTGATCCAACCAGCGGTGAAAAGTCAGGGATATGCGCCTCATCGACTGGCGTGGGCACGGCGACGATGATGAAATCGGCTTTTGAAAGCTCTGAAGGATCGGTCGTTACCTTGAGGCGGGTGGCCGCCTTGAGATCGTCTGTTGAAACTTCGCCGGTGGGGTCGCAAAATCGACGGTAGCTGTCTATTTTTTCAGTCGACAAGTCATAACCAATGGTGTCATATTTCTTGCCGAACTCGACCGCGAGGGGCAGGCCGACATAGCCCAACCCGACCACTGCAACCACACTCATGAAACGCTCCTGTATGAAGATAGTGAATAACCTGGCCGCCAGATTTTACCCAAAGATGATGGCATTTCTGGCCACGCTGACAATTTGTTCGGGCTTTTTACCGAGCAAGGCCCATGCCGATGTCGCCGACAACCTGGGTAAAATCAAGCCTGCCGTCGTCGGCATCGGCACCTTTCAACCCCTGCGCAGCCCGCGCGGACAACTGAAAGGGACCGGTTTCGTCGTCGCCGACGGACGCCACGTCGTCACTTGTTACCACATCGTGAAGGCGCTCCCCGACATTGAAAAGAATGAAACCTGGGCAATATTTCTGGGGCAGGGGCGCGATATTCAGTACCGCACGATCACCACTGTCGCCATTGACGAAAACAACGATCTGGCTTTGCTGAAGATTGACGGCACTCCCCTGCCCGCCTTGCGGCTTGGCAACGAAGCGGCGGCACGCGAGGGCGAGCAGCTTTACTTTACCGGCTATCCGATCGGCTCGGTGCTGGGGCTGAATGCCTCCACACACCGCGCCGGACTGGCCGCCATCGTGCCCATTTTCACGCCGTTGGGGCAGGCAGGCAAACTCAACGCCCGCGCCATCCGCCAGGCCGACAATCCCTACCTGATCTTCCAGCTTGACGCCATTGCCTACCCCGGCAACAGCGGCAGCCCTTTGTGGCACCCGCAAACCGGCGAAGTGATGGGCGTGGTCAACTCGGTCTTCGTCAAGGGTTCGAAAGAGGCCGCACTCACCGATCCGAGCGGGATCAGCTATGCCATTCCTGCCAGATATGTCAGAGACCTGCTGAAACGGGCCGGGTTAAGCCAGTAAATATTTCTTTCCTGCCTCGGGCGCCTGCGCCTGCCAGGCCAGGTCACGGCGTATTTTTCCCGCAAACTGCTCCGCCGTTTCCGCTTCACCATGCACCACGAAGCATTGCCGTGGCGGTGAATGAAAATGTCCAAGCCAGCCCATCAAGGCGGCTTGATCGGCATGGGCAGACAGGCCGCCAATGGTGTGTCTGCGCGCCCGCACTGGCACTTCCTCGCCCATGATGCGCACGCTTTGCGCGCCGTCCACCAGCCGGCGCCCCAGCGTACCCTGCGCCTGGAAGCCGACAAAAATCACGCTGTTCTCCTCGCGCGGCAAATTGTTCATCAAATGATGTTTGATGCGCCCTGCGTCGCACATGCCGGAGGCCGCGATGATGATGGCGCCGCCGCTGATCTTATTGATGGCCTTGGAGTCCGCCACGGTTTCGGTAAATGTTACCGGCAGCGGCGTATGCCGGCCGGATTGCATATGCTGCACGAACCCCCGGGCCTCCTCATCCAGCAGGCGATGATGCCGGAGCGTGATCTCTGTCGCGGCGCGCGCCATCGGCGAATCGACAAAGATGCGCGGCTTGCCATGGATCCTGCCTGCTTGCGCCAGATCGGCAAGAATGAACAACAAGTCCTGCGTGCGGCCGACCGCGAAAGCAGGAATGATGATATTGCCGCGCCGGCGCAGCAGTGTCTCGTTGACCGCATCTGCCAATTCGTCAGCCGTCTCATTCATTGGCTTGTGCAGGCGGTTGCCGTAGGTGGATTCCACCACCAGGTAATCCGCCTGTTCGATGAACGTGTAGTCATTGACCAGCGGATGGCCGGGCTGCCCAAGGTCGCCGGAGAAAACAATCTTGCGCGTCGCGCCTTCGGTTTCCAGCCAGACTTCCAGAATCGATGAGCCGAGAATGTGCCCCGCGTCGCGGAATTTCACCTTGACCGTGGCATGCGGGCGCACGTCCATGTCATAGCCCACGCCATGCAACTGGCGCAGGCAGTCGCGCGCCTGCGCCACGGTATAGATCGGGTTGATGGCGTCCGGATTGCGCAGGGTTTCGCCACGCCGCAGCCATTCGCGGGCGCGCTCCGCATCCTTTTCCTGGATATGGGCGGAGTCGAGCAGCATGACTTCCAGCAGGTCGCAGGTGGCGCGCGTCGCATAAACCGGCCCGTCGAATCCGCGCGCGGCCAGCAGCGGCAGCAATCCGGAATGATCGATGTGCGCGTGGGTCAATAGCACGAAATCGAGTTTTCCTGCTTTGAGATTCAGCGCGCGCCGGTTTTTCGACGACGCGTCCAGGCCCTGGAACATTCCGCAATCGACGAGAAATCTGACCGATTCGGTTTCCACCAGAAAACACGAACCGGTGACTTCACCCGCCGCGCCAAGAAAAGTGATGTTCATTCGATTTCATCCAGTATGAATTTGGCCACATCCGCCATCAGGCGCATTTCCTCCTCCATCACCACATAGGGCGGCATGAAGTACACCGTCTGGCCGATCGGCCTGAGCAGCACCTTGTTTTTCAGTGCCGCCTGGTACGCCCGCGTGGCAAACCCCGGCCCGGCATCCGCCACATCGAAAGCCCAGATCATGCCACGATGGCGGAAATGTCGCGCGCGCGCATGATGGCTGACTGGCTCCAGCATCCGGTTGAATGTATTCGCTTTATGCCGATTGCTCTCCATCACCCCATCTTGCTCGAAAATGTCCAGCACCGCCAGCGCCGCACGGCAGGCTAAAGGATTACCCGTGTAGGAGTGCGAATGCAGAAATCCTTTTGCCGTCTCATCGGCATAGAAGGCATCAAAGACTTCATCCGTGACCAGCACGCAGGAAAGCGGCAGATAGCCCCCCGTAATGCCTTTGGACAAGCACATCAAGTCCGGTGTCATCCCCGCCTGTTCGCAGGCAAACATTGTTCCGGTTCTGCCGAAACCGACCGCAATTTCATCGGCGATGAGATGCACGGCGTGTTTCGTGCACAGCTCGCGCACCCTCGCAAGATAGTCCGGGTGATGCATCGCCATGCCTGCCGCCCCTTGCACCAGGGGCTCCAGAATGAATGCGGCGGTTTCATCGGCGTGTGCCTGCAAGTATTTTCCCAACGCCAAAGCGCAGCGCAAGGCATACCCTTCCGCGCTTTCGCCCGCATTTGCCAGACGTGAATCCGGTGACGGCATCTGTGCAGACTGCCGCAGCAGCGGCGCATACTGATCCTTGAACAATGCCACGTCCGTGACCGACAGGGCGCCCAGCGTCTCGCCGTGATAGCCGTTTTGCAGGCTGATAAACCGTGTTTTCGAAGGTTGCCCCTTGTTGCGCCAGGAATGAAAGCTCATTTTCAGCGCGATTTCCGTCGCGGATGCCCCATCCGAGCCATAAAAGGCATGACCCAGGCCGGTCAATTCCGAGAGCCGCTCGGACAATTCCACCACCGGCCTGTGCGTGCATCCCGCCAGGATCACATGTTCGATGGTTGAAAGCTGGTCGATGATGGCGGCATTGATGCGCGGATTGCAATGGCCGAACAGATTGACCCACCAGCTCGATATCGCATCCACATAGCGGTTGCCCGACGCATCAATCAACCATGGTCCCTCGCCACGTGCAATCGTCAGCGGCGGCACTCGCTCCAAACCCTTCATTTGCGTGCAGGGATGCCAGACGGCTGCTTTCGTGCGCGTGGTCAAATCCTCGGTCAACACCATTTTTAATTTCTCATCTAATTAAACGCCGATTTATTCGCACCAAATTAATTTTTGCCGAAACATCCGCAGAAAATTTCCCCGGCACATGTCCGTGAAAATTTACGCTTTCAATGACTTGCGTCATTGCGCGGCAAGCCGCATCGCGGCTTGTTAAATTTCTCCATATTTTGCCCGACGCGACCCCCGCCAGGCAGCGCCTGCATTCTGTAGCGCCGTTTTGTGGCATGATTTTGCCAATCGCATTCCACGCGTTGCAATCATGGCCAGCCCCTATTCCAACTCAATCCCCAGTTCTTTCTCTCCGAAGTCTGGAACGTCTTACATCGACGCCTTGCTGAGTGGCACGAAATGGGGATCCTCCATCCCGGGGCAGGGCATCACGCTGACATTCAGCATTCCCCAGGCCGGGGCGGTCTGGACGCCCGATTACGCAAGATTTCTCGATAATGAACCCAGCCGGTTCGTCGCCATGGGCAGCAGCGATGCCGGAGCATTTCGCAATGCCCTCGAAGCCTGGGAAAATGTCGCCAATATCCAATTTTCCGAGATATCCGAAACCAGTTCGAGCGTCGGAGAAATCCGCGTCGCCTACAGTTATGTGCTCAGCACAACCAACGCGGCTGCCTGGGCGTATTTGCCCTCGAACAATCCGGAAGCGGGCGATATCTGGCTGGACCCATTGTATGGCCCCAACCAAAACCTGAATCAGGGGGGGTTTGGTTATTTGACGCTCATGCATGAAATCGGCCATGCCCTGGGCTTGACTCACCCTTTCGAATCTTCGCCGCCCTTATCTTCGCAGTTTGACAACCTCAAATACACCATCATGTCGTACAACGATTCTCCCTTGTACGCCAGCATGAGGTTCCCATTGACCCCGATGCTCTACGACATTGCGGCCATTCAATACCTGTATGGGGCAAATCTCAACTACCGCGCGGGCAATGACAATTACCTCTTTGACAATAACGCTTCCAATATCCTGACCATTTGGGACGCGGGCGGCATCGATACCCTCAGCGCAGCCAACCAGACATTGGGCGCCGTGATCGACCTGCGGGAGGGCAAATTCAGCTCGATCGGGCCAAACAATCTGAACGGCGCAGCCATTGACAACATTGCCATTGCCTTCGGCGTCCAAATTGAAAACGCCGTTGGCGGCAGTGGAAACGATACTCTCATCGGCAACCCGGGGGACAACCTGCTCGACGGGGGCGACGGCATCGACTCGATGACCGGGGGACTCGGCAATGACACTTATATCCTCGACAACCCCGGCGACCAGGCCATTGAAGCCAGAAATGGCGGCATTGATACCCTGGTCGCCAACTTCTCCATCACATTGGGCAAACTCTTCGAAAATCTCGAGCTGTCTGGAAACGATGCGCTGAATGGCACAGGCAACAAACTGAACAACCAGCTCACCGGAAATCAGGGCGCCAACATCCTGAATGGCGGCAAGGGCAACGACATTCTCAACGGAAAACTGGGCAACGACACACTCATCGGCGGCAAGGGGCTGGATATTTTTGTTTTTGATACCACCCCCGGGCCTGCAAACGTCGACACCATTATCGGATTCAGCGTTACCCAGGATCGGATTCAGTTGTCTCTCTCGGTGTATCAGCAGCTTTCCGGCACCGGCCAGCTCGCCGAAAATGCCTTTCAAATCGGCGCGTCAGCCCAGGACAGCAACGACAGGATCCTTTACGACCGCAGTTCCGGCGCGCTCTATTACGATGCGGACGGCAATGGCGCAAACGCCTCCCCCGTCCAGTTTGCTGCCCTGGGCGCCAGCCTGGCGCTTGGCGCAACCCATTTCGAAATCGTCTGAACGCTTCAGGTCAGGTGTACTCCCCGCCTGCCGGACTCAACTCGATATAAAACGGCGACATGCTCGTATGGGCCACTTCCTGGCTCTCTGACCGGCGATCACGCAAAATCATTTCCACCCGCGCGGCCTTGAGTTGAGCCGGGTCCGCCTGGGCAGGGTACAAGCGATGCTGTTTGACCATTTCCGCTGCCCGCGATCGGGCCTGAATCTCCAGCGCTGCGCGCGCATCCGTTTCCAGCGTATCCAGCAGCAGCAACCAGGGTGCTTGCCAACCGAGATAATCCGCGATCAATTGCGCATAAGGCGGCACGTGGTGTTCAGGCTCCAGGAACAAGGCCGGAAAACTGCCCGCCGCGTGGCTGCGGCCATCCGTCAGACTCATGCCGCTGCCGTCCGGCAGGCGGGCTATCCATTTCGTGGCGGTGACACGCCCGTTGATCCAGGCATTGAGCATTTCCGCTGCATTGCCTATCCCGGCGACCTCGCTGCGAAATTGCGCCTCGGCCGCATAACCAGCGCGCCAGCGAAGGCTGGCAGGCGCGCGCATTTCCGCCCGCGCCTCCTCTTCCGTCAACACACTGTGCAACAAGGCCATGGGGCGGCCTTCCTCGTCGAACATCCAGCACTCATAAGCATCGGCAAACGCAAAAGGCGCCTCTTGTCCATGTGCCCGCAAATATGCATACACCACCTGGCCTTGCGCCTCCATGCGCTTGAAATCCTCGGAGGGATAAAGCGGGCCGCGTTTGAGTCCCTCCCTTTCATTCCAGCTGCCAAAGCGGATGTCGCTGATCTGCGCGCGGCCGGTCAGGCCCTTGCTCAGACTGTCATTGGCGACATACAAATCCCAATGCACTCCATCCATCGTCACGGCCTCGGCCGAACGGTATTTGATGACATTAACGACGCCGCGAAACGGATTCAGGAGGCGCTGGGCGTAGGTGATGATTTCGCCAGTATTCATGTCAGTCATCCATTCCCTCCCACTGCAAACGCTTTGTTTATAGACCGTTCGTCAGTTCGCATTCAAGTCAAAAGGCCGCATTTCCGGGCCCATTTCGATGAAATGCCGACGCCTTTGTTGCGCGCATGACAGGACTTCGCGAGCGAGTCAGGGTGTTCTCAGACTCACCCATTTACCAATCATCCTATCCATCTGATTGCAAAGATTTTTCGATGCCTCCGCGGGGCATCGAACATTTTTTTCCGCCGTCTCTGCGCGTTTCCCTGAGCCCACAGGAAAAGCGTGCCAGTTGTCACCCCGGTTGCGTGAACGGCAAGCGCTTCAAGTCAGGGGCCGTCTCGCCGATAAGAGCAATAGATAAATGTAAAACCAACCCATCGCCGACATGCAACCCCAGGCCAGGTCATTTCAAAACAATCCAGCGCACGGCACGCCCGTGCTGGCGTCACAGAAAACTGCCGGGGTTTCACGCGCCGCGCTGTCCGCCGAACAATTGCTGCAATTACAGGCCGAATTGCTCGGCCGCAAACGCTTCGCCGAAGCCGCCACAGGCCTGGCCCAGCAACTGGCCAACAGCCTGAAATGCGATCGCGTCAGCCTGGGCTGGCGCGAAAAGGATGGCATGCATGTCGTGGC
>CAZVBY010000072.1:0-9383 GCA_964625895.1 uncultured Thiobacillus sp. | reverse complement strand
CGCAGGTGAAACTGCTGGGTACGCTGCTCGGGCGTGTGCTGCAAGAAATTGCGGGTGAGGGCGTGTACGATGCCGTTGAAGCGCTGCGTCAAGGTTTCGTCGATCTTCACCAGAAGAACAATGCTGCCAAACGCACCGAGCTCATAGCCCTGATCGAAGCCATGCCGGCGGACAAGCTCGAAGAAGTCATCCGTGGCTTTTCGACCTATTTCAGCCTTGTCAATATTGCCGAGGAATCCCATGCCCACCGCAACCGCCGCCGCAGGATTGCCATGGGTGAAGAACTCTGGGTCGGCTCGTTCGATCACACGCTGGCCGATCTGAAATCGCAGGGCATTGCGCCAGAAATCCTGCAATCGCTGGTCGATCGTATGCAATTCACACCGGTATTCACCGCGCATCCCACCGAAGCGCGCCGTCGCGCTGTGATGGAAGGACTGCGCCGCGTATTCCTGCTGTGCGACCGGCTGTACGATCCATTGTTGGGTGACAGTGAGCGTGATGAGCTGGCGGCCGAGCTGGACATTGAAATTCGCGTCATGTGGCGTACGGATGAACTGCGCTCGCACAAACCCGAAGTGCAGGATGAAGTCCGCACCGGCCTGTATTACATGCGCAGGAGCCTGTTCGAGGCCGTGCCCAAGGCGTATCGTTTTTTTGAAAAGGCGGTGCGCAAACACTATGGGCTTCAGGCCAATGGCGCGCTGGCAATACGCGTGCCGAGCTTCATCAAGTTTGGTTCCTGGATTGGCGGCGATCGCGACGGCAATCCTTATGTCACGCCAGAAGTTACCGAGTGGACTGTGTTCACGCAAATGGAGCAGGCGCTGCTGGAATACCTGAGACGGCTGGAGGCGTTGCGTCTGACCCTGACGCACAGCCTGCGCTGGTGCAAGCTGCCTTCGCTGTTTGCCGCCAAACTGGCGCTGGACGAAACCCGTTTTGGTGACAAGGTGTTCAAGGGCACCGCTTCCCAGCAATTCATCCGCGAGCCATATCGTCGTCGGGTCGCGTTGATGATGGCGCGACTGGAAGTCAATCTTGCCCAGATCAGACAACGACTGTCCGGCATCGACCCGGACACGAATCCGCTGGCTTACCTCAATAGCCGCGATTTGCTGGAAGACCTTTATCTCATCCGCGATGCGTTGATCAGCCATGGCGACCGCGCGGTCGCAGAAGGCCAGTTGCAAGACCTGATCCGTCTGGTGGAAAGTTTCGGGTTCCACTTGTTGCAACTCGACGTGCGTCAGGAATCGACCGTGCACACCATGACAGTGGCGGAAATCCTGCGTCAGCTCAATCCCGACTTCGATTACCTGAAAGCGGACGAGGATGCGCGTCTTGCCGAACTGGGCAAGTGGATTTCGAAAACCGGCGATCTGTATGTCAGTGATCTGGTGCTGTCGGACAAGGCGCGCGAAACCCTTGATGTGTTCCGCCGCGTGGCGCGTTTGCGTGCCGAAGTGGGCGCCGAGGCGTTTGGCGCCTATGTCATTTCCATGACGCATTCCGCCTCGCATGTCATGGAAGTCATGTTCCTTGGGCGCCTGACGGGCTTGACTGGCTTCAACGGAAAAGACTGGAGCTGTCACCTGGTTGTGGCACCGCTGTTTGAAACGGTCGATGACCTTCAACACAGCGAAACAGTGCTGCAAACCCTGTTTGCCAATCCTGTCTATCGTGGCTTGCTCAAGGCATCCGGCGACATGCAGGAAGTCATGCTGGGCTATTCCGATTCCTGCAAGGACGGCGGCATTCTCGCCTCGCAGTGGAACTTGTACCGCGCACAGTTATCCATTATTGCAATTGCCAGCAAGCACGGTATCGAATGTCGCCTTTTCCATGGTCGTGGGGGCACGGTGGGCCGTGGTGGCGGCCCAACCCACGAGGCGATCCTTTCCCAGCCCCCCGGCACGGTGGCAGGCCAGATCAAGTTTACCGAGCAGGGCGAAATGCTTTATTACCGCTACAGCAACCCGGAGACCGCCGCCTATGAAATCGGCATGGGCGCCACCGGTTTGATCAAGGCCAGTTGCGGCCTGCTCGGCGCGCCGCGTCAGACCGATGCGCGTTATCCGGAGATGATGGCGAAACTGGCCGAAGCGGGTGAAGCCGCTTACCGCAAGCTGACTGAATCCACCCCGGGCTTTCTTGATTATTTCTACGAAGCCACGCCAGTGCGTGAAATCGGCCTGATGAACATTGGTTCACGCCCGTCTCACCGCAAAAAATCCGACCGTTCCATGAGTTCGGTACGCGCCATTCCCTGGGTGTTTGGCTGGGCACAGTCGCGCCACACCCTGCCGGCCTGGTACGGGATTGGCTCTGCCATCGACGCGTTGAGCGCGGAAAATCCTGCCAATCTGACGCTGCTTCAGGAAATGTACGGCGAATGGCCGTTCTTCCGCGCGCTGTTCTCCAACGTGCAGATGGCGCTGACCAAGGCAGACATGGAAATTGCCGCGGAGTATGCCGAGCTGGCCGAGACGGATGTGGCCAAGTCGGTTTATCGCGTCGTTGCAGACGAATTTTCCCGTACGCTGAACGGCGTCATGACGGTCGCTAAACTTGATACGCCGCTAGAGGAGAGCCCCGCGCTTGCGCTGTCCTTGTCGCGGCGAAAACCCTATCTGGACCCGCTCAATCATATCCAGGTGCGGCTCATTGGCCGCAGCCGCAAGGAAACCGACGAGAAGGCCCAGGAAAAATGGCTCATGCCCATGATGCGTTCCATCAATGCCATTGCCGCGGGCATGCGCAATACGGGCTGATTGGCTAATCGCATGTCTGCGTCCGGTTCATCCGCTTCCAGCGTTTCGGTTCGCAAGTGGTTGTGGCTGTCTGGATTGGGCAATGTGTTGTTACTGCTGTTGGCTGGAGGCGCCACCCTGTTTGCTTTTATGCTGAGCTATGATTTGCAGGAAGCAAAGATCCGGCTGGACAAGGAAACGCAAGCCCGGCAACGCGCCGAGCGGTATCTGGAAGAAAGCCGTGCCAGGCTTGCGGATGTGCAACGCGAGGCGCAGAGGCTTAACCAGGTATTGTCATCACGGGCGGTTGATCCTGCGCAGTATGACGCGGGCAAGCCCGAGATGCCGGTCTCGCTGCGCTTTCGCAAGTCCTTCTGGGGCAAAGGTCTGGTGGCGGAATTTAAAAATTCTTCCGAACACTATCTCACCTTGGTGTTGAGCGTGCGCAACCCCACGCTTGCGACGGCAAAACGCTTCGAAATCCAGATCAAGGGCGGCGGTGACCTGGATTTCGGGCATGACGACGGCTGGCAGTTTGCCTCGGGCGACGAGGTCGGGGTTTATCACAGCAACTATCAGTCGCTGAAAATCATTGTTCCATGAACAACGAAAATGTCGGTAGTCACAGGCATTTCCATACATTTGCAATCAACTTTTTTTACGGAGCAAAACCATGAGTAATTACGGATTTGATGTAAAAATCAACGGGCCATTTCCCGCAGCCGTGGACAAAGTCACTGCCGCCCTGAAAAACGAAGGCTTTGGCGTGCTGACCGATATTGACGTGCAGGCCACCCTGAAAGCCAAGCTCAATGTCGATGGTCGCCCCTATCGCATTCTGGGTGCGTGTAATCCACCACTGGCGCATCAGGCGCTGTCTGCCGAGCCGGATGTCGGTATGTTGCTGCCTTGCAATGTCGTGGTGCGCGAAGAAGCTGACGGCGCCATCACCGTCTCATTCCTCGATCCCGGGATTATGGTCAAGCTGGTGGAAAATACTGCTGTGCACAGTGTTGCCACGGATGCGCGAGCCAGACTGATGCGCGTGCGCGATAGCCTGAGTGCCTGAGCAGGTTTGGCTGAAAGAAAAAAACCGCTGATGCAGCGGTTTTTTTGACCCGGATTCTGTCTTTTACTCGCAGTCGGTGCAGCCTTCCTTCTTCGGACAGCCCTCTGGCCGGGCGGAGGGCACCAGCGGACAGCGGTTGATTTCGTCAGCGTTGCGCTGAAAATAACAAGTCAGGGCAGAAGAGCCGATACCCATCAGCCAGAACAAGAAAAAACCGACGGTATAGGCAGCCAGCCGGCTAGCGAAGACCGGTTGATCCATATAGATCAATTGGGTGGGATCGAACAGTGTAAAAAACAGTACATCGGCCATGCCTGCAATGATGAATGATGGCCAAAGTACTGTGACTAGCCGCTTCAGCATCCTTGATCTCCTCCTGTCGTTGTAAAGGACCACCTGCCGCCGCTCTGTGGCGGCTTGGTCAGCAGGGTTGGGGCCGGTTATTCGTCGCGGTTCATTTTGCGCTTGAACCACCAGGAAAACCAGAACCCCATGGCGATGATGAAGCTAATGGTGAACAGGCTGAGCAGTCCGATATCGGTGGAGAAAAGTTCTTTGAGCACAATGTCCATGGCGGGCTCCTTCGGGTTGAGAAAAGTAAAGGTATTCGTTCCGGATCTAGATTTTCGGAGTGAGCGTGGCGGCATTGCCGGGTTTGTACTCACCCGCTAGTCGCCAGTTGCCGAATTCGGGCGTGATCTGTACCCGGTAATGCGCTCCGGAGAGGGCCGGCAATTTACCGATATAGGCAGAGCCATTCCACGCCAGCTTCAGTTCGTGGTCGTCACCCATGCGGGTGGGATGCATGATTTTCAGAGAGAGTACGCCGGGGGGCGTTTGCATGTGCCCTGCCAGGTTCACCTGTAGTGCTTTTCCAGTCGGTACAAGTTCTGCTTCCAGTCCCAGCGATGCCGCGAGTCGGTCTCGCTCCTTGGTCTGATTGATGGCTTTGCCCTGCTTGTAATAGTCGTCCACGACCAGGCCGTCATTTGACGTGACGGCAAGCCATGCGGTCGTGAATCCACCAACGACTGCCAAAGCAGGCATGATGGCCAACAGCCAGGGCCAGCGTTCGCGATACCAGGGTTTGGATGTGGCAAGCGTGTTCATGTTATCTCCTGAGGAAGCTGGATTTGGTTTCGCTGATGAGCGCGGGGTTATCCTCGGCCTCTACGCGGATCATCACTGGCGTGGATGGGCCCTTGAGGTTGATCGGGTCGATCAGCAGACGGATGGGGACGTTGATGGATTGCTGCGGCCCGGCCTGTAGATCTTTTTCGTCAGCCACCACCACAATGTCTTCTGCACCCGTCGCGGTGATTTTGTAAGTGTGCGTCTTGTCCTGCATATTGAGGATTTGCACGGTGTACAGGTTTTCCAGTCGGCCGTCGTCCGTGGAACGTGAAAGCGTCAGACGGTCGCGTATCACTTCGGTGCGCAGCGGCACGCGGTTGGCCAGTGTGACCAGGAAGGCAATGGCAATGGCCGACAGAATGGCAGTATAGACCAGCACACGCAGGCGGAATACATGAGACAAAATACTTTTGTCCTCGTATTTGCCTTTCATGACGTTTTCCGTGGTATAGCGAATCAGGCCCTTGGGGTAGCCCATTTTCTCCATGACCTGGTCGCAGCCGTCGATGCAGGCGGCACAGCCGATGCATTCGTATTGCAGGCCCTTGCGAATGTCGATGCCGGTGGGACAGACCTGGACGCAAATGCCGCAATCCACGCAATCACCCAGGCCTTTTGCCTTGTAGTCCAGTTTTTTGCTGCGCGGGCCACGCGGTTCGCCGCGCGCTGGATCGTAGCTGATGATGAGGGTGTCTGGATCGAACATCACACTCTGGAAGCGGGCGTAGGGGCACATATACTTGCAAACCTGCTCGCGCATGAAACCAGCATTGCCCCAGGTGGCAAAGGCATAGAAGAAGATCCAGAAGGTTTCCCACGGCCCGGTGTTGAAGCGGATCAATTCAGTCCACAGCGTGGTGATGGGCGTGAAATAGCCAACGAAGGTAAAGCCTGTCCAGAAAGCAACCACAAACCAGAGCAGATGCTTCAGGCCGCGTTTGCGGATTTTCCCCCCATTCCACGGCATGCTGTCCAGTTTCTTGCGTGCCAGATGATTGCCTTCTGCCCATTCCTCGATCCACATGAAAACTTCGGTATACACGGTTTGCGGGCAGGCAAAACCGCACCACAGTCGCCCAGCGATGGCGGTAAACAGGAAGAGGGCAAGCGCGGAGATGACCAGCAGGCCTGTGAGCCAGATGAAATCCTGCGGCCACAGCGTGAGGCCGAAAATGTAGAACTTGCGGGCAGCCAGATCAAACAGGATGGCCTGGTGACCATCCCATTTCAGCCAGGGCAGGCCGTAATAGAGAAGTTGCGTGAACAACACCAGCGCAACGCGCCAATTGGCAAACCAGCCATGCACGGCACGCGGCTGGATTTTTTGCCGCACCTCATAGAGAGATTGTTCTTCCTCGCCTGGTATTGCCAGAGGCGGGCTGATTTTGGTTTCGGCCATTTATTTGAAGTAGATGGGTTTTTAGGGGCTTTCCTTTTAATCAAGAGCAGGCCAAAAGGAAAGCCCCCGCTTTATTCAATGGTGAACAAAGCGGAGGGCGGGTAGGTTTAGAGAATGCCAACCTCAACCCGACGGGCTTCGGCGGGATCGCTGCCGCCTTCTGTCATCTCGGGTTTGCGCATTTCGATGCGATCTTGGCTGATACCCGCAGCCTTGAGCGCTTCGCGTACGGCTTTTGCGCGGTTCTTGGCCAGTTCGGCATTGGCCGCCGCGCTGCCAGTTGCGTCATGGAAGCCAGAGATGGCAATGCGGGCGCCTGGGTTGGCAGTGGCGAAGTCGATGATGCTTTGCAGGGCGGCTGTTGCGTCTGCGCCAAGACCAGCCTTTCCGCTATCGAAGTAGAGCTTGGCGGCTTCAGGCGCCGACGCAGGTGCGGCAGCTTCGGGTGCGGCAGCGGCAGACGCGGACTCGGCAGCCTTGGCCACGCCGCCACCCAGGCCATACACATAGGCGGTCAGCAGATGCACCTTGGCTTCGCCAAGCGCCTGCAATTGGGCGGGCATGACGCCGTTACGTCCCTTGGCAATGCTTTCAATGATGGCTTTTTCTGAGCCGCCGTAGAGCCAGACCTTATCGGTCAGATTGGGGGCGCCCATGGCCGCCATGCCTTTGCCATCCGCGCCATGACAGGCGGCGCAGTTGGTATCAAAGTGCGCCTTGCCGGCTGCGGCCATGCCGGCGTCGTGATTGGCGCCAGAGAGAGATAGCACATAATTGGTGACTTGCTTGGTGCCTTCATCCCCCAAGGCGGCGCCCAACGCGGGCATGATGGCCGTGCGGCCATTGGCAATACTGGCTTTGATGCTTTCTGCGTCGCCGCCAAACTGCCAGTCCTTGTCCGTCAGGTTGGGGAAGCCGCGCGCGCCGGCGGCATCCGAACCATGGCATTGCGCGCAGTAGGTCAGGTACAGCCGCTTGCCCATGTCACGTGCTTCGCCACTTGCGGCCACCTGCTCAATGGGTTGCCCCATGAACTGGTTGAAGACGGGGTCGTATTTGGCCTTGGCTTCTTGCATTTCAGCGTCATACTCGCCGAATGAAGTCCAGCCCAGCACGCCCTTGAAATTGCCAAGTCCGGGGTAGAGCACAAGATAGATAACGCTAAAAGCCAGCGTGATCCAGAACAGGTTGACCCACCAGCTGGGCAGGGGGTTGTTCAGTTCGACCAGGTCGCCGTCCCAGCGATGTTCCATTTCCTGCGCCTTCTCGCCAGGGGCGAATTTGCGGGTGCGTTGCGACATCAGAAAAAGCCCCGTGCCCACAATGCTGACCACGGTCAGGATGATGATGTACCAACTCCAGAAGGGTGAATCGAATTCTTGCATCATTTTTTATCTCCGATATTTTTTCCAGGCGGAAGATCGTCGGCTTCCTCGAAGGGAATGCGGGAGTCCTCTTCGAAGCGGGCCTTGCGGCTGGAGCCGTAGGCCCACCAGACGATGCCGAGGAAGGTGATGAAGAACACCACCGTGACGACGCTGCCGATCAGATCGTTCGTTTCCATGCGGACCTCACTGTTTCATTGCGCGGCCGAGGCTTTGCAGATAGGCGATCATGGCGTCCATTTCGGTCTTGCCTTCCAGTTCGCTCTTGGCGTTGGCGATTTCCTCATCCGTGTAGGGATGGCCAATTGCCTTGAGCGCCCGCATCTTGGCCTGGATATCCTTGGTGTCCAGCAGGTTTTCCTGCAACCAGGGGTAATTTGGCATGTTGGATTCGGGCACGACATCGCGCGGGTTGATCAGGTGAACACGGTGCCATTCGTCCGAGTAACGGCCTGCCAGACGCTGCAGATCGGGACCGGTACGCTTGGAACCCCACAGGAAAGGCCGGTCATACACGTATTCACCCGCCACGGAGTAATGGCCGTAACGTTCGGTTTCCGCGCGGAAGGGCCTGATCATTTGCGAGTGACAGCCGACGCAGCCTTCGCGGATATAGAGGTCACGCCCTGATAGCTCCAGCGCGGAGTAGGGTTTGAGGCCCTGTACCGGCTCGGTGACATAACGCTGGAAATACAGCGGAACGATTTGAACCAGGCCGCCCACGCTCACGATCAGGATCGTGAGGAGGATGAGCCAGCCGGTGTTTTTCTCGATGGTTTGATGAGTAAAAGCCATGTTTATTCTCCTTTTCCCTTAAGCATGAGCGGGTGCGGGAATCGGCGCATTGTCGACCGCCTTGCCCACGCTGATGGTTTTCCACACGTTGTACGCCATGATCAGCATGCCCGAGAAGAACATCAGGCCGCCCAGGAGGCGAATGGTGTAGAAGGGATACATGGCATTCAGTACCTGGGCGAAGCCATATTGCAGCGTGCCGTCCGGGTTGGATGCGCGCCACATCAGACCCTGCGCCACACCGGCGATCCACATCGCGGCGATGTACAGCACCACGCCGATGGTGGCGATCCAGAAATGGGTGGTGACGAGCTTCATCGAATACATCTCCTCACGACCAAACAGGCGCGGGATCAGGTAGTACAGTGAACCGATGGAAATCATCGCCACCCAGCCCAGCGCGCCGGCGTGCACGTGGCCGATGGTCCATTCGGTGAAGTGGGACAGGGCGTTCACCGTCTTCACGGACATCATCGGGCCTTCAAAGGTCGACATTCCGTAGAAGGAGAGTGCGGTGACCAGGAACTTCAGGATCGGATCGGTGCGCAGTTTGTGCCAGGCGCCGGACAGGGTCATGATGCCGTTCATCATGCCGCCCCAGCTCGGGGCCAGCAGGATCAGCGAGAACACCATGCCAAGGGACTGGGTCCAGTCGGGCAGGGCAGAGTATTGCAGGTGGTGCGGACCCGCCCACATGTAGGTGAAGTTCAGCGCCCAGAAGTGGACGATGGACAGGCGGTAGGAGTAGATCGGACGGCCGGCCTGCTTGGGGATGAAGTAGTACATCATGCCGAGGAAGGCGGTGGTCAGGAAGAAGCCCACGGCGTTGTGGCCGTACCACCACTGCA
>CAZVBY010000071.1:0-9524 GCA_964625895.1 uncultured Thiobacillus sp. | reverse complement strand
CGTCCATCTGGGCGGCACCGGTGATCATGTTCTTGACGTAGTCGGCGTGGCCGGGACAGTCAACGTGGGCGTAGTGCCGACCAGCAGTCTCGTATTCGACGTGGGCGGTATTAATCGTGATGCCACGCGCCTTTTCTTCGGGGGCGCTGTCAATGTCGGCGTAGTTCTTCGCCGCTCCACCAAATTTCTTGGACAATATGGTGGTAATGGCCGCCGTCAAGGTGGTCTTGCCATGGTCAACGTGACCAATCGTCCCCACGTTCACGTGCGGCTTCGTACGTTCGAATTTTTCCTTGGACATAAATTTATACCCTCTCGTCGATGCTTAATTAACTTGGTCGCTTTACTTCTTGTTGATCACGGCTTCTGCCACATTTTTCGGCGCTTCAGAATAATGTTTGAACTCCATGCTGTAGGTCGCGCGCCCCTGACTCATGGAGCGCAGATCAGTTGAATAGCCAAACATTTCCGCCAGAGGCACCTCGGCCTTGATCGCTTTGCCGCCACCGGCCATGTCTTCCATGCCCTGAATGATGCCGCGACGACGGTTCAAATCCCCCATCACGTCGCCCATATAGTCCTCCGGCGTTTCCACCTCGACCGCCATCATGGGCTCAAGCAGCACAGGATTAGCCTTGCGCATTCCGTCCTTGAAGGCCAGGATGGCCGCCATCTTGAAGGCTTGCTCGGAGGAGTCCACTTCATGGTAGGACCCATCGAACAATGTCACTTTGACATCGACAACCGGGAAGCCCGCCAGGACGCCGTTGGGCATCGCTTCATTGAGACCCTTCTCAACCGCGGGGATGTATTCGCGAGGCACCGTGCCGCCTTTGATGGCATCCACGAACTCAAAGCCTTTGCCAGCCTCGTTCGGCTCCATCTTGATCCAGACGTGACCATACTGACCTTTACCGCCAGACTGCTTCACGTGCTTTCCTTCAATTTCAACCAGCTTGCGGATAGCCTCGCGATAAGCAACCTGCGGCGCACCGACGTTGGCTTCCACGCCGAATTCGCGCTTCATGCGGTCAACTAGAATTTCCAGGTGCAATTCGCCCATGCCGGAAATAATGGTCTGACCGGATTCTTCATCGGTACGCACACGGAAAGACGGGTCTTCCTGTGCCAGACGCCCCAGCGCAATACCCATCTTTTCCTGGTCGGCCTTGGTTTTCGGCTCAACAGCAACATGAATCACCGGCTCGGGGAATTCCATGCGCTCCAAAATGACAGGTTTATCGAGCGAGCACAGCGTGTCACCCGTGATCGCTTCTTTCAGACCTACGGCCGCAGCAATGTCACCAGCACGCACTTCTTTGATTTCTTCACGCTGATTGGCGTGCATCTGAAGGATACGGCCCAAGCGTTCTTTTCTACCCTTGACCGAATTGTAGATAGTGTCGCCCGAATTAACCACACCGGAATAAACGCGGAAGAAGGTCAACTGGCCGACATAAGGGTCGGTCATGATCTTGAAAGCGAGTGCAGCAAAAGGCTCTTCGTCGGAAGCCTTGCGCTCAGTTTCGGTCCCATTCTCCAGTTCACACGGAGTCGGCGGAATGTCAATTGGCGACGGCATGTACTCGATCACGGCATCCAGCATTTTCTGAACACCTTTGTTCTTGAAAGCCGTACCGCACAACATCGGCACAATTTCACCCGCAATGGTGCGCGTGCGCAGGCCCTTGTTGATATCCGCTTCGGACAGGTCGCCTTCCTCAAGATACTTGTTCATCATCTCTTCAGAAGACTCGGCAGCGGCCTCAACCATTTTTTCGCGCCACTCACTGCACGTCTCGACAAGATCAGCCGGGATATCTTCGTAGGCGAACTTCATACCCATGGACGCCTCGTCCCAGTAAATGGCCTTCATCTTGACCAGATCCACCACACCCTTGAAATTTTCTTCAGCGCCAATGGGAACCACAACAGGTACAGGGTTGGCGCGAAGGCGCGTCTTCATCTGATCATAGACCTTGAAGAAGTTTGCACCGGTACGGTCCATCTTGTTGACGAACGCCAAGCGCGGCACGCCATATTTATTGGCTTGACGCCACACCGTTTCGGACTGCGGCTGCACACCGCCCACCGCACAGTAAACCATGCAGGCGCCATCCAGCACACGCATGGAACGCTCCACTTCAATGGTGAAATCAACGTGTCCGGGCGTGTCAATGATATTGATGCGGTGCTCAGGATAGCTGCTTTCCATTCCCTTCCAGAAGCAAGTGGTTGCAGCAGAAGTAATGGTAATACCACGCTCGCGCTCTTGCTCCATCCAGTCCATGGTGGCAGCGCCATCATGCACTTCGCCAATCTTGTGGGAAACGCCAGTGTAGTAAAGGATACGCTCGGTCGTGGTGGTTTTGCCCGCATCAATGTGGGCGGAAATACCAATGTTGCGATAGCGTTCGATGGGGGTCGTGCGTGCCATGTTTAATCAATTCCCCATCAAAAACGGAAGTGCGAGAAGGCTTTGTTGGCCTCGGCCATGCGATGCACTTCTTCGCGCTTTTTCATTGCGGCGCCACGGCCTTCGGCAGCATCCAGCAATTCACCGGCCAGACGCGCACCCATGGACTTTTCGCCACGCTTACGCGCGGCATCGCGTACCCAACGCATGGCCAAGGCAGAACGACGCGAAGGGCGAACCTCGACAGGAACCTGATAGTTGGCGCCACCAACACGACGGCTTTTCACTTCGACGACGGGGCGCACATTATTCATGGCACTGGAAAACACCTCCAGCGGATCTTTGCCGGATTTCTTGGAAATCTGCTCGAATGCGCCATACACGATGCGCTCAGCAACCGATTTCTTGCCGCTGATCATGATGGCATTCATGAACTTGGATACTTCCACATTACCGAACTTGGGGTCCGGCAGGATTTCACGTTTTTCTACTTCGCGACGACGAGGCATGTCTTCAGTCCTTTAATAATTTCGCGCCCACAGGCAGATTTGGGCGACTATCTAATTACGCAGCCTTGGGACGCTTGGCGCCATACTTGGAACGCGCCTGCTTACGGTCCTTCACCCCCGCGGTATCCAGCGAGCCGCGCACCGTGTGATAACGCACACCAGGCAAGTCCTTGACACGACCACCACGAATCAGCACCACTGAGTGCTCCTGGAGATTGTGGCCCTCACCACCAATGTAACTGATCACCTCAAAGCCGTTGGTCAAGCGCACCTTGCATACTTTCCGCAAAGCGGAGTTGGGCTTTTTCGGAGTCGTGGTATACACGCGCGTACAGACGCCACGTTTTTGCGGACACGCCTGCATGGCCGGCACTTTGCTTTTGCTAACCGGCGCTTGGCGCGGCTTGCGGATCAACTGATTAATCGTTGGCATTTAAGCTTCCGTAGTCTTAAGTCTTGAATCGTCCATTAAAACAACCGGGACGGCCTTGACCGTCCCGTCATTTCGATACTCTTGCGCCACCGGCACAAGGCCGGAAAAAAGACGCATGATTTTATTTAGGCAGCCAGGCTTTGTCAAGCCACTTGCTGGTTTTCCGGGGACGGCTCTTCCCCGCCTTCCAACAAGTGTCCTGCTCCGAGGTCTTCGCCCATTGCCTGGCGACGGCGTGTATTGTGATGCGCCAACCCAGTGCCGGCGGGGATCAGGCGCCCCACAATAACGTTTTCCTTGAGGCCGCGCAGCTCGTCCTTTTTTCCCATGATGGCAGCTTCAGTAAGCACACGCGTGGTTTCTTGGAAGGATGCCGCGGAAATGAACGAGTCTGTCGACAGCGATGCCTTGGTAATACCAAGCAGAACGGGATCGTAGGTGGCTGGCTGCTTGCTCGCTTCCACCATCTCGTCATTTAGTTGAAGCACCTCGGAACGTTCAACCTGTTCGCCAGGGATCAAGCCCGTATCGCCCGGATCCGCCACGTTTACCCGGCGCAGCATCTGGCGAACAATCACCTCAATGTGTTTGTCATTGATCTTGACACCTTGCAGACGATAAACGTCCTGCACTTCATCGGTGATGTAGCGAGCCAACGCCTCGACACCCTGCAGGCGAAGAATATCCTGAGGGTCGACCGGCCCATCCACGATCATTTCGCCCTTTTGAACAACCTGGCCATCGTGGGCCATGACATGCTTGTCTTTGGGGATCAGATATTCGTGCGCCTGACCGTCAAAGTCGGTAATGACCAAACGCTGCTTGCCCTTGGTATCCTTGCCGAATGAGACCGTGCCAGTCACTTCCGCGAGCACGCCGGCATCCTTGGGCGAACGGGCCTCGAACAGTTCGGCCACGCGCGGCAGACCGCCCGTAATGTCGCGGGTCTTCGATGTTTCCTGTGGAATCCGCGCCAGCACGTCACCCACGTTGACTTCCTGACCGTCCTTGACGGTAATGATGGAGCCGAGCTGGAAGGTGATATTGACCACCGTTTCGGTGCCGGCAATCCTGACTTCCTTACCGGCGTCGTCCAGCAGTTTGACCTGCGGCCGCAGCCCTTTGGCTGCCGCCCCCTTGCGGGTTTTCGGATCGATGACGACCAGCGTGGAAAGGCCGGTCACATCATCGATCTGTTTGGCGACCGTCACGCCCTCTTCAACGTTTTCGAAACGCACGCGGCCTGCATACTCGGTGATGATAGGTCGGGTGTGCGGATCCCAGGTCGCCAGAACGGCGCCAGCCTTGATCTTGTCGCCATCGGTCAACGCCAGCGTGGCGCCGTAAGGCACTTTGTGACGTTCACGCTCACGGCCGGCATCATCGACGATGATCATCTCGCCAGAGCGCGAAATCGCAATCAATTCCTGGCGGGCGTTGGTCACATAACGCATGGTCGACGAGTACCGCACGGTGCCGCCAGATTTGGCTTCCAACTGACTGGCCGCAGCCGCGCGGGACGCCGCACCACCGATGTGGAAGGTGCGCATGGTGAGCTGCGTACCAGGCTCGCCAATGGACTGCGCGGCGATCACGCCGACGGCTTCGCCGACATTGACCAGATGACCGCGGCCAAGGTCTCGGCCATAACACTTTGCGCAAAGGCCATAACGCGTGTCACAGGTCAGCGGTGTACGCACTTTCACTTCATCGATGCCGGCAACGTCGATCGCATCAACGAGGTCTTCGTTCAACATTGTCCCGGCTTCGATCAGCGTTTCCTGGGTTTCAGGGTGAACAATGTCCACTGCCGCGACCCGGCCCAGAATACGCTCACGCAAAGGTTCGACCACTTCGCCGCCTTCGACCAGCGCCTTCAACACCATGCCTTCCTTGGTGCCGCAGTCATCTTCGACCACCACCAGATCCTGCGTCACGTCGACCAGACGGCGTGTCAGGTAACCGGAGTTGGCGGTTTTCAATGCAGTATCCGCCAGGCCCTTGCGCGCGCCGTGTGTGGAGATGAAGTATTGCAGCATGTTCAACCCCTCGCGGAAGTTCGCGGTAATCGGGGTTTCGATGATGGAGCCATCCGGCTTGGCCATCAGGCCGCGCATACCGGCGAGCTGACGTATCTGAGCAGCGGAGCCGCGCGCGCCAGAGTCGGCCATCATGTAGATGGCATTGAAGGATTCCTGCGAAACTTCCTCGCCCTTGCGGTTCTTGATCTTTTCCGCGCCCAATTGGCCCATCATGGCCTTGGCCACGGCATCCCCTGCGCGCCCCCAGATGTCGACCACCTTGTTGTAGCGTTCGCCCTGGGTAACCAGGCCCGAGGTGTACTGCATCTCGATTTCTTTCACCTCGGCTTCAGCCGCATCAATAATGCTGTCCTTCTCAGCCGGGATCAGCATGTCCTTGATGGCAATCGACATCCCTGCACGCGTCGCGTAGGAAAATCCGGTATACATCAGCTTGTCGGCGAAAATCACGGTTTCGCGCAGACCGCAACGACGGAAGCTGGCATTGATCAGTTTGGAGATTTCCTTCTTCTTCAGCGCCTTGTCGACGAAGCTGAAAGGCAGATCCGGCGGCAGAATCTCGGAAAGCAACGCACGCCCGACGGTGGTTTCCACGCGCTTCACCGTTTCCACGCGCTGGCCGTCGACAATACTGGCTTCCTTGATACGCAGCGTCACGCGGGCGTGCAGTTCAACAGCGCCATTGTCATAGGCACGCTTGGCTTCCGCCACATCGGCGTAGAAGCTGCCTTCGCCTTTGGCGTTAACCTTTTCGCGGGTCATGTAATACAGACCCAGCACGATATCCTGCGACGGCACGATGATCGGCTCTCCGTTAGCGGGCGACAGCACGTTATTGGAGGCCAGCATCAGGGTACGCGCTTCCATTTGCGCTTCCAGCGAAAGCGGTACATGCACGGCCATCTGGTCACCGTCGAAGTCCGCGTTGAACGCCGCGCACACGAGCGGATGGAGCTGGATGGCCTTGCCTTCGATCAACACCGGCTCGAACGCCTGGATACCCAGACGGTGAAGGGTGGGCGCACGGTTCAGCATGACTGGATGTTCGCGGATCACTTCTTCGAGAATGTCCCAGACGATCGGCTCTTCATCCTCGACCATTTTCTTGGCAGCCTTGATGGTCGTGGCAAGCCCCATCACCTCAAGACGGTTGAAAATGAATGGTTTGAAAAGTTCCAGCGCCATCTTTTTCGGCAAGCCGCACTGGTGCAGTTTGAGTTGCGGACCGACCACGATGACGGAACGCCCGGAGTAGTCGACGCGCTTGCCCAGCAGGTTCTGACGGAAACGGCCGCTCTTGCCCTTGATCATGTCGGCCAGCGATTTCAGCGGACGCTTGTTGGCGCCTGTCATGGCCTTGCCGCGCCGGCCGTTATCCAGCAGCGAATCGACCGACTCCTGCAACATGCGTTTTTCATTACGCACAATGATTTCCGGCGCCTTCAGCTCCAGCAGCCTTTTCAGGCGATTGTTGCGGTTGATGACACGACGATAGAGATCATTGAGGTCCGAGGTGGCAAAACGTCCGCCATCCAGCGGCACCAATGGACGCAGTTCCGGCGGAAGCACAGGCAGCACTTCCATGATCATCCAGTCCGGCTTGATGCCGGAACGCTGGAAGGCCTCCAGCACCTTGAGGCGCTTGGAAATCTTTTTGAGTTTGGTATCAGACTTGGTTTCGGTTAATTCAACGCGCAGTTTCTCGACCTCACTGTGCAAGTCGATGCCCCGCAACAGCTCGCGAACACCCTCTGCGCCCATCGCCGCCTTGAATTCGTCGCCGTATTCCTCCAGCTTGGACAGGTAATCGTCTTCGGTCATGATCTGGCAGCGCGTAAGCGGCGTCATGCCGGGATCCGTCACGACATAGGCTTCGAAATACAGCACGCGCTCGATGTCACGCAGCGTCATATCCAGCACCATGCCCAGCCTTGAAGGCAGCGACTTGAGGAACCAGATGTGGGCAACCGGCGAAGCCAGCTCAATATGCCCCATGCGCTCGCGACGCACCTTGGATAAAGTCACTTCGACACCGCATTTCTCGCAGATGACGCCGCGATGCTTGAGACGCTTGTATTTGCCGCACAGGCATTCGTAATCTTTTACCGGGCCGAAAATCTTGGCGCAGAACAGGCCGTCGCGCTCCGGCTTGAAGGTACGGTAGTTGATGGTCTCCGGCTTTTTGACCTCGCCGTAAGACCATGCACGGATTTTCTCAGGCGAGGCAATGCCGATCTTGATGGCATCAAACTCTTCTTCCTGGGTGGCTTGTTTGAACAGTTCCAGCAATGCTTTCATGGTTTGTCCTTCGCCTTAAATTAGAAACGTTCCAGATCGATGTCGATGCCCAGCGAACGGATTTCCTTCACCAGCACGTTGAAGGATTCCGGCATTCCGGCCTCGATCTTGTGGTCGCCCTTGACAATGTTTTCATACACCTTGGTGCGGCCAGTCACGTCATCTGATTTCACTGTCAACATTTCCTGCAACACGTAAGAGGCGCCATAAGCCTCCAGCGCCCACACTTCCATCTCACCGAAACGCTGGCCGCCGAATTGCGCCTTGCCGCCCAGCGGCTGCTGCGTGACCAGCGAGTACGGGCCGGTGGAGCGGGCATGCATTTTGTCGTCGACGAGATGGTGCAGCTTCAGCACATGCATGATGCCGACAGTCACCGGCCGCTCGAACGGCTCGCCCGTTCTGCCGTCATGCAGCGTGACTTGACCGCTTTCTGGCATGTCTGCCAGTGTGAGCATGTGGTTGATTTCCTCTTCGGACGCGCCATCGAACACCGGCGTGGCGAAAGGCACGCCCTTCTTCAGATTTGCAGCAAGTTCGACGATCTCTTGGTCATTAAGATCGTCAATCCTTTCCTGGGCGCCGCGGCTGTTGTACACGTCTTTCAGGAAGGCCCGCATTTCCTTGGCCTTTGCCTGCGCCACGAGCATGGCATCAATTTTTTGCCCCAACCCCTTTGCCGCCCAACCCAGATGGGTCTCCAGAATCTGGCCGACGTTCATCCGCGAGGGCACGCCCAACGGATTCAGCACGATATCCACCGGCATGCCGTTGGCCATGTAAGGCATATCTTCGACTGGCACGATCTTCGACACCACCCCTTTGTTGCCGTGACGGCCCGCCATCTTGTCACCGGGTTGCAGGCGGCGTTTCACCGCCAGATAGACCTTGACCATCTTCTGCACACCGGGCGGCAGTTCGTCGCCCGCCGTCAATTTCTTTTTCTTTTCTTCGAACATGGCATCGAATTCGATGCGCTTGGCAGCGAGACTATCCTTGATGGCCTCCATCTGACGGCTGATTTCTTCATCGGCCACACGAATATCGAACCAGTCATGGCCAGGCAGGGACTCCAGATATTCACGCGTGACCTTGGAACCCTTGGCCAGCTTCTTGGGGCCGCCATTGACTGTCTTGTTCAATAACAGACGACCAAGACGAGAATAGGCATCGGCTTCCACAATGCGCATGCGGTCAGCCATGTCCTTCTTGTATTCATCCAACTGGCTGTTGATGATGCTTTGCGCACGTTTGTCGCGCTCAATGCCTTCGCGGGTGAACACCTGCACATCGATCACCGTGCCGCTCATTCCGGATGGCACGCGCAGGGAGGTATCCTTCACATCGGAGGCCTTCTCACCAAAAATCGCGCGGAGCAGTTTCTCTTCGGGTGTGAGCTGGGTTTCGCCCTTGGGCGTGACCTTGCCGACCAGCACATCAGCCGCCTCGACTTCGGCGCCGATGCTGATGATGCCAGACTCGTCCAGACGAGCGAGCTGACGCTCGGGCAGATTGGAAATGTCGCGAGTGATTTCTTCCGCACCAAGCTTGGTGTCGCGGGCGACCACATTCAGTTCCTCGATATGGATCGAGGTATAGCGGTCTTCCGCAACCACTTTTTCGGAAATCAGAATCGAGTCTTCGAAGTTGTAGCCGTTCCATGGCATGAAGGCAACCAGCATGTTCTGCCCCAGCGCCAGCTCGCCCATGTCGGTGGAGGCGCCATCGGCGATCACGTCACCACGGGCGATCTGGTCACCCACCTTGACCAGCGGACGCTGGTTGATGTTGGTATTCTGGTTGGAACGGGTGTACTTGATCAGCGA
>CAZVBY010000070.1:0-10193 GCA_964625895.1 uncultured Thiobacillus sp. | reverse complement strand
ACAACGGCACGGTGCGCATCCAGTTGAAACTGCATTACTGGGAAACGCTGTGAACATGAACGCCTCACCACAGAGACACGGAGAAAATCAGAAACTGATGAATTTTCGGAACCGCTCAATTCTTAAAATGCGTGACCGCAAACTGAGACACAAATCACAGGTTTTTCTCTGTGACCTCCGTGCCTCTGTGGTTCAACTGAGGTTTCTGATTTGAACCCGATCGACTGGCTGCCCGCCGATCTGTCCATCCTGCCGCGCTATCTGGTGGCGGTCGCGCTGGGCCTGCTGATGGGTCTGGAGCGCGAACGTAATCCCAGCGCCAAGGCAGGGCTGCGTACCTTCGCGCTGACCGCGCTGTTCGGCGTCCTCGCCTCGCACATCGCCGACATGACCGATTCGCCCTGGATGATTGTCGCCGGCTTGATGCTGACAGGCGCGATGATCGTGGCGGCGTATTCGCGCAAACCCACCGACGATGGCGACCCGGGCACCACCACCGTCAGCGCGCTGCTGATCTGCTACGGGCTTGGCGTGCTGTGCTGGTTCAATCAATTGCAGCTTGCGGCGATGCTGGGTATTGGCGCCACGATACTGCTGTATTTCAAGGCCGAGCTGCGCGGCATCAGCCAGACTCTTACACGGCGCGACCTGATTTCGATCCTGCAATTCGCCGTGCTGTCACTCATTGTGCTGCCGCTGCTGCCCAACGTCGGCTATGGCCCTTACGGCGCGATCAATCCGCATCAGATCTGGTGGATGGTGGTGCTGATTTCCGGCCTGAGTCTGGCAGGCTACGCCGCTCTCAGAATCATTGGGCAACAGCATGGCGCGATCCTGGTCGGTCTTTTGGGCGGGCTGGTATCGTCAACCGCCACCACGCTGACCTTTTCCCGCCACGGGCGGCAAGGCGAATCGCTGAAAAACCTGGCCATCATCGTCATCGTGCTGGCCAATCTGGTGGTGCTGGTGCGTCTGACCATCATCACCGGGCTTCTTGCAGGCGGCGTACTCTCAGCGCTCGCGCCCATTCTGCTGGGCGGACTGATTACTGGAACGCTGGCCGCAGCCTATGGCCTGCGCAAACTTAAACCCGGACCGGAAGCGCCGGAACTCACGCTTTCCAACCCCACCGAGATACGCACCGCGCTGACGTTCGGGCTGATATACGCCGCCGTGCTCCTCGCCTCTGCCTGGCTGTCGGATTATGCCGGCGCGAAAGGCCTGTACGCCGTGGCCGCCGCCGCGGGTCTGCCTGACGTGGACGCCATCACCCTGTCCACGCTGCGTCTGCAAAATCTTGGACAGATTGCCACGACACAAGCGGTCAATGCCATCACCCTCGCTTTCCTGTCCAACCTTGTTTTCAAGTCCGGACTGGTGCTGATGATCGGCGGCTGGCAGGTTGCCCGTCATGCCATCGCCGGCATGGGCGCAACGGGACTGGGCATGGTGGCGGCATGGCTTGTATTCGTTCGGCCCTGATATTGAATGTGCACAATATTCAATTCGGGCAGACCTGTATAATTCGCGCTTTGTTTTTACCTTCTAACGCCATGCTCGAATCTGAAATTCTCAACCAACTTCAGGGGAAGATGAACGATCTCAAGGATCGCTCGCAATCCCTGAGGGGGTATCTTTGACTTTGATGGCAAAACCGCACGCCTCGAAGAAGTCGTCAAACTCGCTGAAGACCCCGCCCTGTGGGATGACCCGAAAAAAGCTCAGGACATCGGCCGCGAACGCCGCAGCCTGGAAGAAGTCGTCCTCAACCTGAACCAGATCGCGCAAGGTTTAAATGACGCGCGCGATCTCTACGACATGGCCGTGTCCGAGGATGACGAAGACACGCTCAACGCTGTCATCGCCGACGTGGACAGCATCGAACAAAAAGTCGCCGGGCTGGAATTCCGCCGCATGTTCAATAACCCGGCCGATCCCAACAACTGTTTTCTCGACATCCAGGCCGGCGCGGGCGGCACCGAAGCCTGCGACTGGGCCTCGATGCTGTTGCGCCAGTACCTCAAATACGCCGAGCGCAAAGGCTTCAAGGCCGAAGTGCTGGAAGAAACCGAGGGCGACGTCGCCGGCCTGCGCTCCGCCTCGATCAAGATCGAAGGCGATTACGCCTACGGCTACCTGCGCACCGAAACCGGCGTGCACCGCCTGGTGCGCAAATCGCCGTTCGACTCCTCCGGCGGCCGCCACACCAGCTTTGCCAGCGTGTTCGTCTACCCGGAAATCGACGACTCTTTCGAAATCGACATCAACCCCGCCGACCTTAGAATCGATACCTACCGTGCATCCGGCGCGGGCGGCCAGCACATCAACAAGACCGACTCCGCCGTGCGCATCACCCACGCGCCATCTGGCATCGTGGTGCAGTGCCAGAATGACCGTTCGCAGCACCGCAACAAGGCAGAGGCCATGGCGATGCTGAAATCGAAACTGTACGAGGCCGAAATGCGCAAGCGTCAGGCCGAGCAGGACAAGCTGGAAGCCGGCAAATCCGATGTCGGCTGGGGCCACCAGATCCGTTCCTATGTGCTGGACAATTCCCGCATCAAGGACCTGCGCACCAACGTCGAAATCTCCAATACCCAAAAAGTGCTGGACGGCGATCTCGACGCCTTCATCGAAGCGAGTTTGAAACAGGGCGTGTGACCGTGGATCCTCGCACGGCCATACCGCTCACCCTCATCTTGCTGGCGGCATCCAATGTCTTCATGACCTTCGCCTGGTATGCGCACCTGAAAAACCTGTCCGACAAGCCTTGGTGGATTGCCGCGTTCGTGAGTTGGGGCATCGCGCTGTTCGAATATCTTTTGCAGGTTCCCGCCAACCGGCTTGGTTACAATTATCTGACGCTGCCGCAATTGAAAATCCTGCAGGAGGTCATCACCCTGTTGATCTTCATTCCCTTTCTCATCCTCTACATGAAACAGCCGCTCAAGCTGGATTTCGTCTGGGCGGGCGTGTGCCTGATCGGCGCGGTGTACTTCATTTTCCGAAGCTAGGAGACGACACCGGCAATGTAAACATTTCCTGGCATAAACAGCTCGCTCCTGGCCCGGATATTTCACCAGATCGCGGGATGGTGGCGAGACAATCTGTGAGCAGATTTGCGCACCCCGCGCCAAGCCAATATCCGCGACTATTGGTGCGAAGCGGGGCTGTAAAGATGCCGCAAATTGGCCGCCAACACCCACGAAGGCCGGCGGTACAAACTGGATTTGCGGTTGATTGCCGGCCATGCCTTGATCCATGCACATCTACATGCTATTCAGGGCCGGTCTGGTGAAATATCCGGGCTAGGTCATTGCCGACAAGTGATATATATTGGGTAAACAAACAAAACAAATCACCCGCTCGCCAAAGGAGACATTCATGAAATTCAAAGCCCTCGCCATCGCCTTGCCGATCGCCTTTGCTGCTTCCTGCGTATTGGCCAGCGATCAGAAAGCCGCATCGCCTCCCGCAGATGCGCTACCCTCCACGCCAGAAGGCATGGCGAAGCTGTCGATGGACTTCACCAAAAATGCCGATGTCCTCAAAGACCCCAGGAAATTCGTTCCCTTCTTCATGACGGTCACCGAGCCCAGCTTCCTTTTCGCGCTGGGGAACCAGATGCTGGAACCCGGCCAGTGGGCGGCGATGACCAACTCGCTGATGAGCCCTGCCAGCTACGCGGCATGGATGCCGCTGGCTACCGACCCCGATGTCTATGCGAAATGGATGGCCGCCGGCATGGACGGCAACTTCTACACCGCCCTGCTCACCCAGTTGACCGACCCGGCCAAGTTGATGCGCTGGATGATGGCGCCGATGGATCCCAAGGCGCTGGAATTGGTGATGAAAACACTCAATCCGCAGATGTATCTGAACTGGGCGCTCTCGCCCACCGACCCGCGCTGGCAGCAGGCCGGCATGGCGCCGATGAACCCCAACCTGTACATGGGCTGGATGGGCACCGCCATGAACCCCGCCACTTATGGCAACACCTGGAAAGGCTTTGCAACCTACCCGTATGCCGCCATGCCGGGCGCAATGCCGATGCCCTCTCCCGCCATGATGCCGGCAATGCCATACGGCGCGATGCCGATGCCTTATGGCGCCATGCCCATGCCTTATGGTGTGATGCCGATGCCGAGATAACGATCAAGTATCAACCAGAATGCATCAAACAACGCCCCGAGTCGGGGCGTTTTCAATGTTAAAGGGCATTGCTGCGCTGTTGACAAAAGTTCTTTAGAACCATTGTGATAGGCACACAAATCAGGCGCTTTTCGGGGTAAATTTATGCACCGACGAACGGTCATTGTGCTAGATCAGTTTGATCTGAAATTGCCGGTATGGCTGGCTGAAAACGAGTGAGTTGAAAGCGCAGCCATCATTGGCTGCACTTTTCTTGGCCGTTCACCCGAGCACCTGCCTTGCTATTGAGGTTGATAAACTGCCCGACGCACCCGTCCTTCCCGGCGCCAGGCTTCCAGGCAATCCAGCCCGCAGAAATGCGCCACGTAATCGGCGTTCTCCTCACGGATGGCGTCACTGGAAGGCAGTTCCAGCAGGCAGAAATCGCAGGTCAGCAGGGTGCATTCGTGGTCGTGCTCGCACGCCAGCACCGGCGCACCGGATGGTGTCAGGTTTTCAGGTTTGGTCATTTACCCCTCCTTAGAGCCTATTTCAGTAGGAATTGGATCTTTCAATTCCTACTGAAATAGGCTCTTAAACTGGTGGTTTTTCCCAGACGGGAACTATGATTGCAGTGTAGACAAGAATGATTGATATGGAATTCCCGATGCTCCCTTCACGTCCGCGTGACAGTCACAAGGGGCTGTTTGGACACATCGGCATCCTGGGCGGCGCGAGCGGCACGGTCGGCGCAACCCTGCTGGCTGGCCGCGCCGCGCTGAAATGCGGCGCCGGACTGGTCACGCTAGGCGTACTGGATGAGGCGATCCGTGTCGATTTTGATACCCCTGAACTGATGTTTGCCCCGCCGGACGCGTTGGCAAGTGATGCACGGCTATCAGTGCTGGCCATCGGCCCCGGCCTCGGGCAGACGAGGCTCGCCCATGAACTGGTCGAGGCAGCCCTGGATCACCCATCGCCGCTGGTCATCGATGCGGATGGACTGAATATTTTGGCTGCACGGCCCGAACTGACGGCATCCTGCGCGCAACGCGCAGCGCCCACCCTACTGACCCCGCATCCCGGCGAGGCTGCACGCTTGCTGGGCGTTAATGCAGCCGATGTTCAGGCCGATCGCAAGCAGGCCGCGTTAACTTTATCTGTTCGCTTTAATGCGCTCGTGGCACTCAAGGGCGCAGGTTCCGTGCTGGCTACGCAAGACGGGAAAGCAGAGATCAATCCCACAGGTAACCCGGCTCTCTCCGCCCCCGGCATGGGCGATGTGCTGACCGGCATACTGGCTGCCTTTCTGGCCAGACTGGATGCCTGGCAAGCCTTGCGCCGTGCCGTATGGCTGCATGGACAGGCGGCGGATGATGCGCTGGCTCAGGGTTTGGGGGCGGAAGGACTCACCGCCAGCCAGTTGATTGAATTTGCGAATGCCAGGCTCAACAAAAGCGGGTTTTGAGATACCGGGAAAATTCATCGCTGACCTCCGGGTGTTTCATGGCATATTCCACAGTCGCCTGCAAATACCCCAGCTTGCTGCCGCAATCGTAACGAACCCCCTCAAATGCATAGGCCAGCACCTGCTGTTCTTGCAACAGCGCAGCAATCGCGTCAGTCAGTTGCAACTCGCCACCTGCACCAGGCGTGAGCTGTTCGATGTGATGAAAAACGCGCGGCGTGAGGATGTAACGCCCCACCACGCCCAGTGTGGATGGCGCAACTTCCGGTTTTGGCTTTTCGACGATGGCATTGACCCGCGCGACGCGTTCGGCCATGGGACTGGCATCTACGATGCCATAAGAGGCAGTTTCCTCGCGCGCAACCTGCTGCACCCCCAGCAGGGAACACTGATAATAATCGTACAAGTCCACCATCTGCTTCATGGCTGGAGGTGCGCTGTCGATCAGGTCGTCAGCCAGGATAACGGCGAAGGGTTCGTTACCGACCACAGGCTTGGCGCACAACACGGCGTGCCCCAGACCCAGCGCCTCGGCCTGGCGGATGTAAATGAAATTAATGCCTGACGGGCGGATGGATTGCACCAACTCCAGCACTTTGTCCTTGCCGCGTCCGGCCAACTCGGTCTCCAGTTCATAGGCCTTGTCGAAATGATCCTCGACAGTGCGCTTGGTGCGGCTGCTGATAAAGATGATGTCGGTGATCCCCGCTTCCAGGGCTTCTTCCACCGCATACTGGATCAGCGGTTTGTCGACGATGGGCAGCATTTCCTTGGGACTGGCCTTGGTGGCCGGCAAGAATCTTGTACCCAAGCCCGCGACGGGAAAAACGGCCTTGCGAACTTTTTGCATTTTATTTTCCTAAAAATCCAGTTTGCCCTGTGCTGCGGGCTCAATCAGTTTCAACAATGCTTCCTCATCGAGGATTATCACACCCAATTCTTGCGCCTTGACCAGTTTGCTGCCGGCTTCCGCCCCCGCCACGACATAATCGGTTTTCTTCGAGACAGACCCGGTCACCTTGCCACCCGCTGCTTCGATTTTTTCCCTGGCTTCTTCACGGCTCATGTGCGGCAAGGCGCCTGTCAACACAAAGGTCTTTCCGCTCAATCCGCCTTGCTTTGTGTCCCGTGGTTGCGTTTCAGTCCAGTTGACACCCGCTGCCCGAAGCTGTTCCACGACTTCACGGTTATGTGGCTCGGCAAAGAACTGGATGATGCTCTGCGCCACGACCGGCCCAACATCCTTGACCTGCATCAGCGCAGCCTCATCCGCGCTCATCAGCACATCCAACCCGCCAAAGTGATGCGCCAGGTCCTTGGCCGTGGCTTCCCCGACATTACGGATACCCAAGGCAAAAATGAAGCGTGCCAGCATCGTGCGCTTGCTCTTCTCGATGGCAGCCAGCAAATTGGATGCGGATTTCTCCGCCATCCGATCGAGATTGGCAACCTTGAGCACACCCAGCCTGTAAAGATCGACCGGCGTGTGAACCAGGCCATTATCGACCAGTTGATCGACCAGTTTCTCGCCCGCACCTTCAATATCCATGGCCCGGCGCGAAGCGAAATGCAGCAGCGCTTGTTTGCGCTGCGCCGGGCAATACAGTCCGCCGGTACAGCGGATGACAGCTTCGCCTGCCTGCCTGGCAACATGCGAGCCGCATACCGGACAGACAGGATAACGTTTGAGTATCTCGAAACGCGGCGTCTCGGGCTGCGGTCGCCGGTTCGCGATGACTGACACGACTTCCGGAATCACATCCCCCGCGCGGCGCACGATGACGGTATCGCCTTCGCGCACATCCAGTCGATCGATTTCGTCCTGATTGTGCAGCGTGGCGTTGGACACCGTGACGCCGCCCACGAATACCGGCTTTAGCCGCGCCACCGGGGTCAGCGCACCCGTGCGTCCCACCTGCACTTCAATGACTTCGACCGTGGTCAGCTCCTCCTGCGCGGGGAATTTATGCGCCACGGCCCAGCGCGGTTCGCGCGAAACAAAACCGAGTTGGTTCTGCAAGTCCAGGCTGTTGACCTTGTACACCACACCATCGATATCAAACGGCAGGCTGTCGCGCCGCCTGCCAATGTCGTCATGAAATTGAACCAGTCCCTGCGGTCCTGCGACCACGGCACGTTCGCGGCTGACCGGCATACCGAATTCGGCGAGTGCATCAAGCACCTTGCCGTGGCTGCGAGGCAGTTTCCAGCCGGAAACTTCGCCAATCCCGTAGGCATAAAACGACAGTGGCCGTTGCGCGGCTATGGCCGAATCGAGCTGACGGATACTGCCGGCCGCGCCATTGCGGGGATTAACGAGGGGAGTTCTGCCGCTGGCACGCTGCTTTTCGTTGTAACGCTCGAAGTCCGGCCGGCTCATGTACACCTCGCCACGTACTTCCAGAACTGCCGGGGGAGATATTGTATTCAGGCGCAAAGGGATACTGTGAATGGTGCGGACGTTCTGCGTGACGTCCTCGCCAGACTCACCGTCGCCGCGAGTGGCTGCCTGTGTTAGCACGCCATCTTCGTAACGCAGATTGATCGCCAGGCCGTCAAATTTGAGCTCACAGGCATACTCAATTGGTGCGTCGTTGTCATTGAGCTTCAGTTCGCGACGGATGCGCGCATCAAAGCTGTAAGCGCCGCTGGATTCGATATCTGTTTCCGTGCGGATCGAAAGCATAGGCACGCGATGTCGAACCTGGGAAAAACCTTCCAGCGACTGCCCGCCAACACGCCGTGTCGGGGAATCAGGGGTAATGAGTTCGGGATGCGCCTCCTCCAGCGCCTGCAGTTCACGAAACAGGCGATCGTACTCGGCATCCGGAATTTCCGGCGCATCGAGCACGTAATAACGATAATTGTGATAATGGAGCAGCGCGCGCAGTTCTTCGGCGCGACGAATTGCCGCTTCAGGCGCCTTCATGCGCTAGGAAAACAGTTTCAGCGCCAACCGGCCGCCCGCAGGAATACCCCGTGATTCCATTTTGTTGTATATCTGGGTCAGTTGCACGCGGATTTTCTCGATACCGGTATCCGTCAACGGGCGCAGGTTATCATCGACCAGCATCCCGCCCGCTTCGTGCGCCAGCTTGCGCCCGAGCGCCACCATGTTGTTGAAGGATTTGATGCCGTCCGCCACACGTGGAACATCGAACAACAGTGTGACGCCACGCGTTTCCAGCGCATCCAGACCATCCGGTGAGAACGGCGCCGATTCGTGATTGCACAGTGCATACAACACCTCGCCGCGACTGTCTTGTAACTGGAATGTGCCATCCGTCGCCAATGTCATGCCTGCATTGTTTGCTTCAAGCCTGATCCTTGACATGGACAGGGTTTCATCTCCCCTTGCCACAACATTAAGCCCGATCAGCACATCCACATCGACGCAGAACATGTCCAGCGAACGCGCCCGCACAAGGCTCTCCTCCATATCGTCGCAATCCACCTTCAATCCATGTGGCATTGCCGTCTCGCGCACCAGATTGCATAGTCTGGCGAGATCTTCAGCCACCGCCGCGCCATTCCGGTCAGCCAGCTGCATGCCGATCATGATTTCCTGGTAATGTTTTTCGCTCCATGGCAGTAATTCCTCCCAGCCTTGGGCGCCCATAGGCCAACCTAGCCAGCGTACCGGCTTGGCAAATTCTCGTGAGCGGGTAATGGCATCGCCAAACACCCCGGCAAGCATCCCATTGGCCTTTACATGAATACGATATTCGATCAGATCATCGTGCGGCGCGGAAATCACTGGCGCGGGTCGCGTGACCGGGTCTGGCACGACTTGTGGCGCGCTGCGTGCCCGCAATCTGCTGATTGCAGGCGCGTCAGCCGGATTTACCGAAATGGATTCGGCTTCAGTGGCGGCATCGGCCACACTCGCCTCATGCTCTTCAATGGACTTAGCCAGGTTGCGCGCTTCCCCCTGCGAAGAATCAATGCGCGGTTCTTGCATGACATGGGATTCCTCATGAGAAATCACCGGTAAATCCTCGTCTCCCAGCGCCGGTTCAACCCTGCGTGCGGAAGGGGATGCCGATTTGTCCTCCATCAACGCATCGCGGCGGGGATGCGAAAAGCCGGCTTCTGCCTGCCTTTTGAATTTACGTTCCTGGACACGGTTGTAAATCAGGATTCCCAGAATAGCCGCCACGCCGATGATGGCTAGCGCGATTTGCAATTCATTCATGTCGTATCGGTTCATTCTCCGCGGTAACGGGCACCACCCTCAAAAAAATCTCGTCCGGCCTGATCATCCCGAGCTCACCCCGCGCACGCTCCTCAATGGCATCCCGGGTCTCCTTCAAATCCCGTACTTCTGCGGCCAGTGTTTCATTCCGTGCGTCAAGCGCGTTGTTCAGCGTCCGCTGCTCAAGCAAATCGCCCTGGTAACCCCATGCCTTGAACCACCCTCCTTCACCAAACCATAGCGGATATTGCAGCAGCACAATCAGGATGACAAGCAGCGGCGTCAGCCAGCGCATCCTTGATCACCCTCTGCCTTAGCCAATCTGGTAGAACGCGTCACGTCCCGGATAGCTGGCCATGCTGCCCAGCTCTTCCTCGATGCGCAGCAACTGGTTGTACT
>CAZVBY010000069.1:0-10338 GCA_964625895.1 uncultured Thiobacillus sp. | reverse complement strand
CCTATCGGCATACCGATCAGGTCTGACCCAAGGCGCTTCCGCCCGGATTTCGGCGACTTATGGCATCGCGCCGCCAATTGTCTCAAGGTCGGAGACATTGGCGAGATCAGCCCATTCCCAGTTGGTCTTGCCAGCACGTCGCGCAGTCATGATCCTCGCATGCGCGGCAAAGGTGCAGGACATCCCCATCCAGGCTCCTCTCGATGAAGCTCAATTCTTCGGCAGGGCCGCGTAGCGCCAGCCTTCGATGCGGCGCAGGCAGGTGTCCTTGGTGGGGGGCAACAGGGAGGCAACCACATGCAAGGGAGTTCGCTTTCGGAGGTGTACTACCGCCCCATCGACGCGGCCATCCGATGGGCCGGATTGTACCGATTCAGAGATGACATCCTCATGACCGTCAGACCCGGACGTCTGTCTGCAATACAGGATTGCCCGCGCTGCGGCGAGCTTCGTCTGCATACCGATCGCATCTACGATGCCATCTTCCACGGTGAGCTGCCCTACGGACTGAACGGTATCACGATGAACGACAAGTCCCTGTGGGACTCACCCGATCTGACCGTTCGCCACGTCGACCTCAAGCGGTGGATGCTTCGAACCTATCCGGAGCAGCGGCCGGCCTTTCTCTTCTCCCGCCACGAGAGGATCGCCCACCCGGTGATCACCCTGGAGGCCGGCCATGCGCTTCTGGTGGAACGGGAGGCGTTGAAGTCCCAGCTGGAGCAGTGTCGCCACCAGTTGCATCAACTCCAGGAGCAGCAGAAGAAGCAAGGCTCCCCGAATCTCACCTGCACCCTGTGCCCCCTCAGCGATCGTGCCGAGACCACCTATCTGAACATCATCGGCGCGATGTTGGCCTTGATGCTCGGACGCACCCCGTCCGGGGCCCCCTACTCCAGCTTCAACAGCCAAGACGCGATCATCAGCGCCCTGATCGCCCACCACGACAACCTCATGGGGATCACCGAGCGCACGCTGCAAGCCAAGTTCGCCCAGGCCCGCCGCAAGTTGCAGGCAGCGAGCCACTGAGGCGCGGCAAACCCGGCGTCAAGCCCCAATCTGCGGCCCCGGAAACCGCATTTGCGGTGTTCTTTTCCCGGGAGTTCCTGTCAATTACGGGTCACGCAAAACAAGCGCCAGTAAGCGCTAAGGAGTGACCCTCATGTCGGACAAGCCACTTCCACCGCCAGTGGGCGAACGGCGCATCCTGCGTCGCGATGAGGTCGAAGCCAAGACCGGCTTCAAGCGCGCCCACATCTACAACCTGATGAAGGCGGGCAAGTTCCCGAAAGCCATGCGTCTGGGAATTCGGGCGGTTGGCTGGGACTCGCTCGAGATCGAGCAGTGGATCGCCGAGCGCCGCAGTGAGCGCATCTGATCCTCGTTCCGTTCCCCATCAAACGCAACGAGGAGCCTGACGATGCTGGTCATCTCGATCATCTCGACCAAGGGCGGCGTGGGCAAGACGACGACTGCCGCCAACCTGGGCGGCTTCGCCGCCGACGCGGGACTGCGCGTGCTGCTGCTCGATCTGGACGTGCAACCCACGCTGTCGAGCTATTTCGCGCTGGCTGCGCGTGCACCCGCCGGCATCTACGAATTGCTGGCGTTCAACGAGCGCCGCATCGATCAACTGGTGTCGCGCACCGCCATCGCCGGGCTGGACCTGGTGCTGTCGAACGACGACCGTGGAGAACTGAACACACTGCTGCTGCATGCGCCGGACGGGCGCCTGCGGCTCCGACACCTGCTGCCGGCGCTGGCGCCGTTCTACGACCTGTTGCTGATCGACACCCAGGGCGCTCGCAGCGTGCTGCTGGAAATGGCGGTGCTGGCCTCGAACCTGGCGCTGTCGCCGGTGACGCCGGAGATCCTGGCGGCGCGCGAGCTGCGGCGCGGCACGCTGCAACTGATCGAGGACATCGGGCCGTACCGACATCTGGGCATCGAGCCGCCACCCCTGCACCTGCTCATCAACCGGGTGCATCCGGTGTCGTCGAACGCGCGGCTGATCCAGCAGACGCTGCGGCAGATATTCCATGGACAGGCTGGCGTGCGGGTGCTGGACACCGACGTGCCGGCCATCGAAGCCTACCCGCGCGCCGCGACCCGAGGCTTGCCGGTGCATCGGGAGGAGTACCGGCAGCCGGTCGGTCGTGTCGCGCCTTCGGCGCTGGTAACGATGCGTGCCCTCGCCGGCGAACTGTTTCCACAGTGGCGGGAACGGTTTGAGTGCGTGACTGGCCGGCACGACGCGAGAGGCATATCGGGGAGCGAGAAGCATGGCGGGCACACGTGATCTGGCGCGCGGCCACAAACGGCTGCGCGCGCTGATCGACTTTGCGCTGAGCGAAGGCTGGCGCGTGGTGCGCACACCGGGCGGTCATCTGAAGTTCACCAAGCCAGGCTGCGCGTCGATCTACACCAGTTCAACGCCGGGTGATCGCCGCGCCGGGCTCAACGCCCGCGCGCAGCTTCGCCGTGCCGACCGGCAGGCGGCCATCGACGGACCGGTGCCTTGGGAGAACGGTCATGACTGAGCTGACCCCACGGGACATGGCCGCCAAGCTGAGGGAAGCCGGCTTCGAGCGCAGCGGCCCGACGGCCGCGGCCTTGAGCGACCCCATCGCCGACACACCGATGGTGGTGACGCTGGACCAGTTGCGCCCCTACGACCACGACCCGCGCGTGACGCGCAACCCGGCCTACGAGGAAATCAAGGCGTCGATCCGCGAACGCGGGCTGGACGCGCCCCCCGCGATCACGCGCCGGCCCGGCGAACCCCACTACATCATCCGCAACGGAGGCAACACGCGCCTGGCGATCCTGCGGGAGCTGTGGAGCGAGACGAAGGAGGAACGCTTCTTCCGCATCGCCTGCCTGTTCCGACCTTGGCCGCAACGCGGTGAGATCGTGGCGCTCACCGGCCACCTGGCCGAGAACGAACTGCGCGGTGGGCTCACCTTCATCGAGCGGGCACTGGGCGTCGAGAAGGCACGCGCCCTGTACGAGCAGGAAAACGGCGACGAGGTGCTGTCGCAGTCCGAGCTGGCCCGGCGCCTGACGGCGGACGGCTACCCGGTGCAGCAGTCGCACATCAGTCGCATGCAGGACGCGGTGCGCCACCTGCTGCCGGCGATACCGACGGTGCTGTACGGCGGGCTGGGCCGACATCAGGTCGAACGGCTCGCGGTGCTGCGCAGGGCGTGCGAGCGTACCTGGGAGCGGCGCACGCAGGACCGCCGGCTCGCCGCGGACTTCGCTTCGCTGTTCCAGGATGTGCTGTCGCAGTTCGACACACAACCGGATGCCTTCTCCCTCCAGCGGGTGCAGGACGAACTGGTGGGTCAGATGGCCGAACTGCTGGACGCGGACTATGACACGCTGAGCCTGGAGATCGACGACAGCGAAAACCGGCAGCGGGTGTTGATCAGCGAGCCGTCGCCGACGATTCCTACCGCACCCACGGTGCCTGTGGCACCACGGCCCGCACCGCCACCCGCAACGTCGACTACCGGACAGCGGGCCGGCGCACCGGCAGGATCCGCTGCTGAGATGCCCTCGACACAGACCGTCACGGCTCCCGTGGCTGGCGGCGGGAAGATCGAGGAAGCAGACGCTGCGCCGGTCGCGGCCGACAGCGACGCGGAGCGTCTGCAAGGGCACATCGTGTCTCCTGCATCGACCACCGAACGCCTGCAATCCATCCAGCGCCTGGTGGCTGACCAGTTGGGCGACAAGCTGTCCGACTTCGAGGCCAATGCCTTGCGCGCAATTCCCGTGCAGGTCGATGGGCTCTACCCGATTTCGGATGTCTGGTACATCGAGCCCGGGCTGGATGCGCCGGACCGGCTCCGGGTGCATATCGCGCAGCTTGCCCGCGAGGTCGCCGAGGAGGCAGCGGTAGCGAGGCACATCGAGCCTAGTGAGGATGGCATCGGTTTCATTTGCGTGGCTCCGTCCGTTTCACAGGCGAAGGTCTTGCCGGCCTTCGCTCGTGCCGTGCTGACGCTGCTGCATGCGCTGAGTGCGACGTCGGTACCCTCGACAGCGCTGGATCGCGCGCAATTGGCCGACGACCTGGCGCCGCTGCTGCACGGCAGCGGCGGAGCATCCATCCGCCTGAGCGATGCTGGCCTGGTGAAGCTGTTCCGGCTGCTTCGCCTGGCCCGCCGGCTGCTGGACCTGGAGAACGGCGCGGCGCCACCCGATCCGGGCGACGATTCCTGAGTGCGCGAGGCAACCATGTCGTCACCCCATCCGCTCAACCAGGCCGTCATTGCCCAGGCGCTGCACGATCTGCGCAACGGCCAACTGCGCCGCTGCAAGGCGATGGGATTTGGCGAGGAGGAACTGGATGCGCTCAAGCATCCAGCGCTGGTCAGCGTGTTGGTCAATGCCACGGTGTCGTGGTGTACGGTCTCGGTCAACCGCGAGGTGTTGAAGCGGCTGCTGAGTCAGGTGCATGACGTGGAGCGGGAAATCGCCACGGTGGACCGCATGCTGCGCCTGGGGGCGAGCACGGAGATGGTGAGCCGGTTCTACGGCCTCACGCATCAGGAAGTCGCCCTGCGGCGCGACATCCTCGGATTGCCCAAACGCAAGGGGCGGCATCCCGTGCTGGACGAGGCGCAGGATGCCGCCCTGTGGGAACACTGGAAAGCCGGGGTCACCGAGCGCCATATCGCGCTGGACGACGAGTTGGCCATGCTGGACCTGACCATGGACCTCGCCGAAACCCTGACGCTGCCGATGTCGGTCGTCTGGGCGGCGATAAGGAACTGGATCGACCAGGGGCTGGTGTAGGCCATGGCGACGGGCGGCGCACCGCGGCGCGATGGTCCCATGGCGCTGTCGACGCTGTTCGACGACGCGCTGCAAGGCCTGAAGCAGGCGCAAGGCACGGCATCGGCCAGCGACGGATTTCTGTACAGCGGCAATCGCCATGAAAGCGTGCCGCGCGCGCTGTTCCTCGACCGGCGCCTGACGCCGCTGGAGCGCAATGCCTGGCAGGTCTTCCGCCTCCAGCTCAACGACGATGGCGTGACGGCCTTTCCGACCTATGATCAGCTTCGGCCTTACCTGGCCTCGATGCCGTGCGGGGCGCAGGCATCGCACGAGACCGTCGCGCGTGCCTTGACACTGTTGCGCCTGACGCGCTGGCTCAGCCTGGTGCGCCGCCGCCGCGACCCCAGGACCGGCCGCATCCTGGGCAACCTCTATGTCCTGCACGACGAACCGCTGACGCCCTTCGAGGCGATGCAGCTCGATCCCGACTACCTGGGTCTGGTGAGCCAGTCCCTCGCCCATGCCGCCAAGGCGGTGCAGATCGTCGGTATGCACACGCTGAAGGAGATCGCCGAAGACCCGTTGCTCACCGGCCGCACGCTGCCGACGCGCCTGCAGGTGCTTGCTCAGCACATGGCCCGGCATGGCTGGACGACGGCGAGTTATCCACAGGAGGATGTCGGCCACGAATCCGAAGAAGGGCAGGAAGCCCCTCTTCGGAACGGTAAACGCCCGTCTTCGGAATCCGAAGTGGGGTCGAAACCCGCGCCGGATGGCTCTCTTCGGAATCCGAAGGAGGACCGTACAGTACGTAAGGACCGTATTGATGAAGTACGTACAGTACCGCGCGCGAAGGCACTGCAGAATCTGCGACTGCCCGAGCGGTTCCTGCGACTGAAGGAAGAGCAGCAGGCTGGTGCGATGATCGCCTTGCAGCAGGTGGACGACCCTCTACGGCAGGCAGTGCTTGACGAGTGGGCGGCGCGGTGCCGCGGCAGCGCGGTGCGCAACCCGGCCGGCTACCTGTTCGGCATCATCCAGAAGGCGATTCGGGGGGAGTTCAGGGCCTGGGCAGGTCAGGCTGTCCACGAGAATGCGCCCCCATCGCCGCTATCCCCAGGGGATAGCGCTTCCGCCCCTTCCACCCGCGAAGTTGCCCTGCAGCACATCGCCCAACTACAGGGAAAGTTGCGATTACGGTGATTCCGGACCTACCGTCCGGCCGAAACCGTACGTTCGCGGTGAACTGGACCTTGACGCCTCACCGATGGAGCAACCACCGCCGTCATCCTTCGCACCGAAATAGAGAGCCTGCCGCAAACCCCTTTCGCCCCTGATTGAATGGCCCACTTGTCCATGGACGGCTATCATGGCGCTTCAATGCTTCTCATAGACAAAATCGATCGTCATCAGGCCAGTGCCCGTACATCACGGAGGAGCATGCGCCAATTGGAACAGGTGAGGTCCAGACTTGAGCACCGCGAACGACGAATCTTTGCGCGTCCTGCGCTTCTGGCGCGACCTTGAGATTTTCAACATCCCGACAGCCCCTTCCAAGCGGGATAGCAGCGACCAGACAAAAGTCGACACTTTTCGTCGTGGCAAATCCTTGCCCTGGCAGTCAGAGAAATTCGCCCCCACGGACACGATTGGCTACGTCCATGTCGTCTATCTGGGCGTGGCTGACACGGAAGACCTGTCTCGGCTGCTGCTCCGAGGCATTTTTCCAGATCGCGACCTGAGCGAACGCGAGCGCCAGCGTGTGACCGGCAATGGTTGGCTGGCGGCCTTCGTAGTGGATGAACTGGGACGACCGAAACCCGACAGCTACCTTCCAGCCAGCTTTGCGCACGGTGTGGCGGCACTCCGGGAGACAAAGGCGCTGGACAACATCAACGCCCGCCTGGAACGCGCGAAAGAGGAATTCGCCCAACGCCGCCACCGGCTCCCAGAGAATCAGGAACAGGAAGGCGCCGCCGCCAATGCCGCGAACCGCGCTCCGACCGAGGCCATCCTGGATTGGGAGGATCTCGATGAGGAACTGCGCATCGCGCGCGGCCTGCTCGGCGAAGCGGCGAACGATCCGAATCTGGACTGGCGTGTGGTCGTGCGGACAAGCCGGATCAAGAGGCGCTACCTGGATGACAGCCTGCAGGCCGCGACCGATTTCCTGAACTCGTTCTACCTGGACGACCTGGATCGTCTGATCGCTCAGGCGGAAAAGAAACTGTCGTTCGGCAAGGCCTTGAGTGCCTACCTCGGGCCGGCGCTGCCAGAACGCCAGCGTGTCGACATCCTCACCGACAACACCGCCATGGCCGGGCTGGTCAGTGCGAAGCGCTTGCCCAGCGCGCGATGGCCGGCATCCTCCAAACACCCGCTCGTCCTTGCGCAGCAGGCCGCGGTCTCGCAGGTGATCAGCCAGCTTGGCAAGGCGGAAGGGCTGATCGGCGTCAATGGCCCTCCAGGGACTGGCAAGACCACGCTTCTGTGCGACGTCATCGCCGAGATCGTCACCGAGCGAGCGCGGCGAATCGCTGCGCTGGATCGCCCGGTTGCCTTGTTCGAGGACAAGATGACCGTTGCGGGCAAGGGCTTCTTCCCGCTCAAGGCTGAGGTGGTTGCCGGCACCTCAATCGTTGTGACCAGCACGAACAACAACGCAGTCAAGAACATCACCCAGGAGTTGCCCGCGCGCAAGAAGGTCGCAGACGAGTTCGGTTCAGCGGATTACTTCGCAGATGTCATGCGTGAAGTCTTCCGAGCACAGAAGGTCCTGGACGAGGAGAAGCAGCCCATAGAGACTTGGGGTGTGATCGCCGCAGCCCTGGGCAACGCAGGCAACCGGCGTTCGTTCGCGCAAGGCTTCTTTCGCGATGAATACCTGCCTCAACGCCAAGCCGAGGAGGCGCAGGGGGAAGAGCACACTGCCGGCGCCGACCTGGCAGACGAAGAAGCAGAAGAACCATCCCCTGCGGATGATCGGCCGCCATCGATGAAGCAGCTTCTCGAAGTGGCCTCCGATGACTACCGGCGGTACCAGGACGAATGGCAGAAGGCCAGGCAGACCTTCCTGGCGCTGCAGGCGGAGTTCGAGCGCTGTCGCAAGGTGTTGGAGCGAGCCGAGAAGGCTGCCCTGCACATCGACGACGAGCGAAGCCGGCTGAACGGCCTTTTGTCCGAAGAGGAAGCACTTGGCCAGGATATTCAAGCCCGCGAGTTGGCCCTTGCACAACAACGCGAAGCCGTGGCCACCCAGCGCACTGTCGTCGAAGGGAGTCGGGTCGTACTGGAGCAACTGCGTGCCGGCACGCCGCGCAACCTGTGGGACCGCTTGATGCAACTGTTTGGCCGCGAGACGCGCCGGATGGCGGACTTGCGGCAATCGCTGGAGGCGCCGACGCAGGCTTTGGCTGACGCTTCGGCCGCCCTCGCGGAAATGTCCAAGGAGGTGGCGGTAGCCGAAGCCCAATTGGGTCAGCGACGAGAGCGGCAGAAAGCGGTTTCCTCCGCGCGGGTAGCGCTGGAGCGCGAACTGGAAACCCATCGGCGAGCGCTGCAAGCTGGCTACGCAATGGGCGCCAAGCACTTCCCCGACACAAAGTTCTGGGCGTTGCCGGCCGATACACGTCACCGCGCCAGCGTCGCTGTCGGCCACGAGCTGGATGAACTGCGCGCCAAGCTGTTCCTTCAGGCGGTGGATCTGCACCGCCTTACCGTGCTGGCCAACGCCGGCAAGTTCATCGCCAACCTGCGGGCGGTGAACGGCATGCTCACCGGCGGCTCGCGCGACAAGCTGTCTCCCGAGCACCGTCCGCTGCTGTGGGACGCCTTCTTCTTCGTTGTACCGGTCGTTTCCACGACCCTCGCTTCGTTTGATCGGCTGTTCGTCGGCATGGGTCAGAACAGCCTTGGCTGGCTGCTGATCGACGAGGCGGGTCAGGCCACGCCGCAGTCGGCGGCGGGTGCGATCTGGCGCAGCCGACGGGCAGTCATCGTCGGCGACCCCCTGCAGATCGAGCCGGTTTTCACCGTTCCGCGCAGCCTGACGGAGGAGCTGCGTCGCCGCCACGACGTGGCACCGCACTGGTCGCCCATCGACGAATCGGTGCAGACGTTGGCGGATCGCATCACACCCTTCGGCTCCTGGGTCGAGAAAACCAGCAGTTCGTCCCCGAACGACGCGCCCGAACGTCTGTGGACCGGCATGCCGTTACGCACCCACCGCCGCTGCGACGACCCGATGTTCTCGGTGGCCAACCGCATCGCCTATGCGGGTCAAATGGTACAGGGGCGTGTCGACGAAGCGGGCCAGCCGACGCCCTGGGACTTCTCCTGCAGCCTGGGCGAAAGCGCATGGTTCGACGTGCGCTCGAACCGGGTGAACCACCCTGTATCGGAGGACGAAATCGCCTGTCTGCTCGACTGTCTGGCACAGTTGCAGCGCGAGAAAAGTGGGAAGACCAAGGTCTACGTGATCTCGCCCTTCCGCAAGGCCGCCCAGGCATGCGGGAACCGCGTCGGCAACGCCGGATTCGGTGGCATCGATTGCGGCACCGTCCACACGTTTCAGGGCAAGGAGGCGCACATCGTCTTCCTGGTGCTGGGTACGGCCCCAGGCCAAGCCGGTTCGGGCGCCCGCGGCTGGGCTGCGAGCAAGCCGAACCTGCTCAACGTGGCGGTCACCCGGGCTCAATGTCGGTTGTACGTGATCGGCGATGCCAGCCAGTGGGGCGATCTGGACTATTTCCGTGAGCTGCTGCGTGCATTGCCTGAGAGAAGTGTTCCTGTGGCGCTGGATAGACGCCCTATGCAGGATGCGGCCTTTGCGCTCTTGGACGGCCAGGAGGGGATCCCAGAGATATAGCGAATCGCACCGGGTTTGCCGCCAGCCATGCCTCAGGCTGGCATCGCTCAGGCCATCTCCTGCCTTCAGCATTCTGGCGTCGGCCCGCATTTGCCTATCCCCAGGGGATAGGCGGCACACGTGGCCTTCCGCGTTGGGCAAACCGGGCGGCCGTTGAATGCGGTTTGTTGACTGACGGCCTTCCGGTTGATGCCGATGCTGGCGACTCGTTCATTCATCGCGAGTCGTCTCCATGGCCAACGAACCCCTGCAGCTGAATCTCGGATCGCTGCGCAGCGAGATGTCGCTGACGCTGCATACCCACCACGCTTCGCGCATCTGGCATGGCCGCGCACCTGCCGAGGGGCGCCCCGGCATTGTCGGCCTCAACGGCTTCATCAGCGTAATGAACAAGATGAAGCGCGGCGCCGAGCAGGACGACCCCTACTCGGACTGGTGGATGCTGCGCATCGAGGACAAGCTGGCAGATACCAAGGCCAGCCTGCAAGCGCTGCGCGAACAGGTGGATGAGGCGCTGGATGACGTGCCACCCGCGCTGTCCCTGGGCGAGAACATGAACGTGCAGCCGGTGAAGCTGCCGCTGTTCGTCAACGCGCAGCTCGGCTTCATGGCGGTGTACCTGCTGGCCGACTATGACGACCTGGCGCGCAAGCTGATCCTGGCACACCACACGGCGCTGATCG
>CAZVBY010000068.1:0-10423 GCA_964625895.1 uncultured Thiobacillus sp. | reverse complement strand
ACCACCTGGAACGTTAACTCCCTCAAAGTCCGTCTGCCCCAGCTGCTGGATTTTCTCGCCACGCGCCAGCCCGACGTGGTGTGCCTGCAGGAAACCAAGCTCGAAGACCACAACTTCCCTATAAACGAACTCGAGGCTGCCGGTTACCAATGCGCTTTTTCCGGACAGAAAACCTATAACGGTGTCGCCATCCTGTCCAAAGCGCCGCTCGCCGACGTGCAGGTTGGCATTCCTGACTTTGCCGACGAGCAGAAACGCGTCATCGCGGCGACGACCGAAGGCACGCGCGTCGTATGCGTTTACATCCCCAACGGTCAGAGCATCGATTCGGACAAGTACCAGTACAAGCTGAAGTGGCTGACCGCGCTGACCGGCTGGCTGAAGGAAGAGTTAACGCGACACCCGAAGCTTGCGCTGCTGGGCGATTACAACATTGCACCGGAAGACCGCGACGTGCATGACCCGGCGGCGTGGAAAGATCAGGTGCTGTGTTCGGAACCCGAACGCGATGCTTTCAACATACTGTTGGCATTGGGATTAAAAGACAGTTTCCGGCTGTTCGAGCAGCCGGAAAAGAGTTTTAGCTGGTGGGATTACCGCATGATGGGGTTTCGCCGCAATGCAGGCTTGCGCATTGACCACATCCTGCTGAGTGAAGCACTGGCCGCACGCTGCACCGCCAGCATTATCGACCGCGACATGCGCAAGCTGGAACGGCCATCCGATCACGCGCCGGTGACGGCCACGCTGAGTTGATTCAAAATCTTTTCATCCGCGAAGGACGCGAAGAGCCACGAAGCGAAACCCGAGGCTTGTTTTTTCTTCGCGTGTCTTCGCGTCCTTCGCGGACAAGCATTTAAAAATTCGCGGCTTCCACTTCCAGCCAGGTCTTGTTGATATTGCCACCCATCTGCTCGTTGTAATGCTTGAGCTTCTGCCAGTCTTTCATGCTGACCTTTTGGCGCACGTCGGATTCCGCGCCGCCAGTTTTATAAACCTGCTCTACCCCCGCGTAAAAATCCGCCATGCGCTTGTGCATGGCCTGGGCGTCTTTCAGGTTCATCAAGGGGCCGTGGCCGGGGATGATGGTTTTGGCGGGAAACTGCTGAATATCCGCGAGCGTCCGCACCCATTTCTTCACTTCGGCATCGCGGAAAACCGGTGTAGTGGTGTTGACCAGCACATCGCCCGCGATCAACACCTTGTCATCAGGCAGCCACACCAGCATGTCGCCCTTGGTATGCGCGGCTTCGGGCACCCAGAATTCCATCTTCACGCCATTGATTACCACCGGGGTGCGTGTCTGGGATGCATAGGTCCGACTGGCGGGAATGGCCTTGGTGTTGGGCAGCTTGCGACTAATGGCCGATTCGGCAATGGCGATCCAGTCCGCGCCGGTGTCTTCGACCAGCTTCTTGCAGTTTTCCGAGCTGATGATTTCCGCACCGGCGAATTCGGTGTTGCCCAGCATATGGTCGCCGTGGTGATGGGTGTTGATGACGTGCGTAATCGGCAGTTTGGTCAGCTTCTCGGCGGCTTTCCTGATATGCGCGCCGACTTCGTCGGACATGCCGGTGTCGATCAAAATGGCGCCCTTGTCGCCCAGTATGAGCGTGCTGTTAACCATGTAGCCGTTGTTGTGCGCATTGGGCAGCTCTGCCGGCCCAAGCAGGGCGTATATGCGGTCATTGACCTTTTCTACCTTGACTGCGGGCATGGGTTTGACCAACGCCGCGCCGGCCAGAATGGCGACCACAACCACAAGCGATGCGATGCGTTTCATGATTTTCTCCCCCCGATGTATGCGGAGGGAAAGACTAGGTCAGAGCCCGGGTGGATGCAAGCGGTGCAAAAGGACTATTCGCCTGCCTCGTCCATGCCCAGTTCCTGGATTTTCCTTGTCAGGGTATTGCGCCCCCAACCCAGCAGGTGGGCCGCCTCGATGCGCTTGCCGCCGGTGTGCTTGAGCGCGATCCTGATCAACGCCTTTTCAAACTCCGGCATCAGTTCATTCAGGATAGCGGTCTCGCCCCGTGCAAGCTTCAAGTCTGCCTGACGTGCGAGACAGCCGACCCAGTCCTGGTTCTCCGCGGGCTTTTCGGCGCCCACCAGATCGGGCGGCAAGTCGCCGGTTTCGATCACCTGCCCGGGCGCCATCACGGTCAGGTAGTGGCAGATGTTTTCCATCTGTCTGACATTGCCCGTCCACGGCAATCCGCTCATGAGCTTGAGCGCGGCATCCGAGAGTTTCTTGGTTTCAACGCCAAGTTCCCGCGCGCTTTTTTGCAGGAAATGCCTGGCCAGTAATGGAATGTCCTCGCGCCGTTCCCTGAGCGCCGGCAGACGCAGGCGGATGACATTCAGCCGATGGTAGAGATCCTCGCGAAACATGCCTTCCTTGACACGCGATTCCAGATCCTGATGGGTGGCGGCGATAACCCGTACGTTCACCTTGATGGGTGAATGCCCGCCGACGCGGTAGAACTGGCCATCCGCCAGCACGCGCAGCAGCCGGGTTTGCAACTCGGACGGCATGTCGCCAATCTCGTCCAGGAACAGCGTGCCGCCATCGGCCTGCTCGAAGCGCCCGCGCCGTTGTGCCGCCGCCCCGGTAAAGGCGCCGCGTTCGTGGCCAAAAAGCTCCGACTCAAGCAAATCTTTTGGAATGGCGGCGGTATTGAGTGCGATGAACGGCCCGCTGGCGCGGCTGCTGTGGCGGTGCAGCGCGCGCGCCACCAGTTCCTTGCCGGTGCCCGATTCGCCGGTAATCAACACCGTGGCATTGGATTGCGACAGCCGGCCAATCGCGCGGAACACTTCCTGCATGGCGGGCGCTTGCCCCAATATCTCGGGCACCCTGGCCATTTCCTCGTTAGCGGATTCCGTCTCGCGATTTTCGGCCAGTGCGCGCCTGACCAGATCAACCGCAGTATCCACGTCAAACGGCTTGGGCAGATATTCGAATGCACCGCCCTGAAACGCCGCCACGGCGGAATCCAGATCGGAATAGGCGGTCATGATAATGACCGGAACGCGCGGCAGTTTTTCCTTGATGAGTTGCAGGAACTCCAGCCCGGACGGCCCAGGCATGTTGATATCGGAAATGACGGCGGTAGGCTTGCTTTTTTCCAGACGCGTCAACGCCTCGCTGGCCGAGCCGAACACTTCACAGGTGATGCCCTCCCGTTCCAGCGCCTTTTCCAGCACCCAGCGGATGGAACGGTCATCGTCGATAATCCAGACTGCATTCATGAGTCAAACCAAGGGGAAATAAATTGAAAAAATGGTGTGGCCGGGAACCGAGTCGAATTCGATCACGCCATGGTTTTGCGCAACAAGCGTCTGCGCCAGCGGCAGGCCCAGTCCGCTGCCGCCTTCACGGCCGCTGACCAGCGGGAAAAAGACATGATCCTTGAGCGATTCGGGAATGCCCGGGCCGTTGTCGATGATGTCCAGACGCAGGGCCAGCCGGTGCCGCTGATTGCCCAGCGTGATCTGCCGCGCCACCCGTGTCCTGAAAATCAGTTCGCCCTCGCCTTTCATGGCCTGCACGGCGTTGCGCGCAATATTGAGCACGGCCTGAATAAGCTGTTCGGAATCCGCTTTCAGTTCAGGCAGGCTCACGTCGTAATCGCGCACGATCCGGATGCCGCGCGGCGTTTCCGCCAGCAGCAGGCTGCGCACGCGCTCCAGCACTTCGTGGATGTTGACGAGGGACAGCGTCGGCAACCGGTGCGGCGTCAGCAGGCGCTCCATCAGCGATTGCAGCCGGTCGGCCTCCTTGATGATGACCTGGGTGTACTCGCGCAAACTCTCGCGCGGCAATTCGCGTTCCAGCAATTGCGCCGCGCCGCGAATGCCGCCCAGAGGATTCTTGATTTCGTGCGCCAGGTTTCTGAGCAGTTCGCGGCTGGCTTCCTGCTGGGCGCGGATATTTTCCTGCCGGGCAATTCTTAATCGCTGGTCGGCCGGTCGCAACTCTATGACGGCTTCCCATGCTTGCCCCTCATGCACCGTTATCGTGCACGACACCCGCACGGGGGGATGGCCATTGACCTGCAAGGGGATATCATATTCGGTCACGGTTTCGCGGGACTTGCTGGCATTGAACCATGCTGCTCGCAGTTCCGGGCTATGGTCGAACACCGCCTCGAAATCCTGCCCCGCCAGCAGGGCGCCTGACAGACCGATCAAACTTTCGGCGGCTGAATTGACATAACGGATGCAACCATGCTGTTCCACCAACAGAACACCCGTGGCGAGAAGATCGTACGCATCAAATAAGAAAGACTGGCCCATGCCCTAAACTAGCACTGATTGTGCCAGATGAGTTAGGGCTTATTTCAGCGGGCTGTACCGATTTCCTTCTGGATGGCCATGACGTTGCGTTCGTGATTTTCCACGGCATCGTGCAGGCGCTTGAGCCGCGCCTGATAGCCACTATCGCCGGCACGTTCTCCAGACAGCGGGCGTTCGCCAAGGGCGAGCTGGCGTTTGGCTTCCTCCAGATTGCGGCGTTCCGTTGTCAACTCCTCTTCCAGCACCGAGCGCCGCACGTCATCCCGACGTTTCTGTGTTCCCGCATCAATACGGGGAAAATCGATCGGGCTGGGCGTTGCCACCCGGCTGCGGCGACTGCTCGAAGGGCTCGCATGCGATAGCACGCGCGGACTCGCGGGTAGACCGTATACCTTGTCGGCACGCTGGCCTTTGCGCTGCACATCGGTAAACGTCACCATGCCGTTTTCGTCGATGTATTTATAGATTTCAGCCTGCGCGGATTGCGCGAGACACAACGCCAGCAGGCCAGGAAGGATAGCGCTTTTCATAAACGAAAGTTTAAGTGAATCGCTCTGATAACGGCGTAAACAAGTCTTGACTTGAACCTTGTCAGAATCGCCAGACAACAAAAAAGGCGGCTTCGCCGCCTTTTTTGTTCGGTGCAACTTAATTACAGGGAATAGTACATCGCAAATTCCACCGGATGGGTGGTCATGCGGAACTTGGTGACTTCCTCCATCTTCAGGGCGATGTAGGCATCGATCATGTCGTTGGAGAACACGCCACCGCGGGTCAGGAACTCGCGATCCTTGTCCAGGTGTTCCAGCGCCATTTCCAGGCTGTGGCAGACCTTGGGAATTTTGGCGTCTTCTTCCGGCGGCAGGTCGTACAGATCCTTGTCCGAGGGATCGCCCGGATGGATCTTGTTCTGGATGCCATCGAGGCCCGCCATCATGAGGGCGGCGAATGCCAGGTAGGGGTTGGCGGTCGGATCGGGGAAGCGGGTTTCGATGCGGCGGGCTTTTTCGCTGGCGGCGATCGGGATGCGGATCGACGCGGAACGGTTACGGGCCGAATAAGCCAGCATCACGGGCGCTTCAAAGCCGGGCACCAGACGCTTGTAGGAGTTGGTGGACGGATTGGTAATGGCGTTAAGCGCCTTGGCGTGCTTGATCACGCCGCCGATATAGTACAGGCACATCTCGGAGAGGCCAGCATAACCGTTGCCCGCAAACAGGTTCTTGCCATCTTTCCACAGCGACTGGTGCACATGCATGCCAGAACCGTTGTCGCCAACAATGGGCTTGGGCATGAAGGTCGCGGTTTTTCCATAGGCATGGGCCACATTCTGCACCACGTATTTCAGGGTCTGCGTCCAGTCGGCGCGGCGAACCAGGGTATTGAACACAGTGCCGATTTCGCACTGGCCGGCGGTGGCCACCTCATGGTGGAACACTTCGACCGGGATGCCGATTTCTTCGAGCGCCATGACCATGGCGGCACGAATGTCCTGCAGCGAATCGACCGGCGGTACGGGGAAATAACCGCCTTTGATGCCGGGGCGGTGGCCCGTATTGCGGTCTTCAAACTTCTCGGCGGAAGACCAGGCGGCTTCCTCGGACTCGATCTTCACGCCGCAGCCGGACATATTGTCATGCCAGGTCACGGAATCAAAAATGAAGAACTCTGGCTCGGGGCCAAAGTAGGCGGTATCGGCAATGCCCGTGGACTTCAGATAGGCTTCGGCGCGGCGTCCCACCGAACGCGGGTCGCGGTCATAACCTTTGCCATCCGAAGGTTCAATGACGTCGCAAGTCAGCACCATGGTGGACTCGTCAAAGAAGGGGTCCATAAAGGCAGTATCCGGGTCCGCCTTCAGCAGCATGTCGGATGCCTGAATACCTTTCCAGCCGGCAATGGAAGAACCATCGAAGGGATGACCGTCTTCGAACCATTCCTCGTTGACGATACGGGAAGGAATCGACACATGCTGTTCCTTGCCGCGGGTATCGGTAAAACGCAGGTCAACGAAACGGGCTTCGTTGTCCTTGATCATTTTCATTACATCGGCGACCGCCATGGTAGTGCTCTCCTCAAATCAAAAAAACGGCAAAAAAACAATTGACGGCGAGGTAACAGCAGAAACCATGCCACCAGCAATTAAATCATATCTGCATTGTGCCACAAGGCGTTACGCGATAGACAGCGAAGCGCTGCGCCCAATTATCGTGCATACGCCATTTGAATGCACTTGTTTGGTGCATCTTGAACTCAGTGCTGTCTGACATATACTCGAAGCGCATTCCTGAACAACGAGAAAAGCCATGGGACGCCTGACCGAAATCCTCACTGCTGCACAACAGCGTGCCAAGTCTGCATTTTTGCCCTATGAAGGTTGTTTGACCCCGCCCGAAGCGCTTGAGGTTCTACAGCTAGCGCCCGGTTCCCGGCTAGTGGACGTGCGTAGTCGCGCCGAACGTGATTTGGTCGGCAGGATTCCGGGCGCAATGGAGGTGGAATGGATGAGTTACCCGGGTTGGCAGCCCAACCCGCATTTTCTGGCCCAATTGCAACAACAGCTTGACAAGGAAGCGCTCACACTTTTTTTATGCCGTAACGGTCAACGTTCCGACAAGGCAGCGACTGCCGCCACGCTGGCAGGATACCGAGACTGCTACAACGTATTGGAGGGGTTTGAGGGCGATCTCGACAAGGAGAGCAGCCAGCGTGGCCGACTCGGCGGCTGGAGAAGGCACGGGTTACCCTGGCATCAATCCTGATCTTGCTGCCTGCCGTTAATTTTTCCGGGAGACGGAGGTGGAGCACATTGAAGCTGAATTTCTGATCCATCAATCGCCAGACTAACGGCGATTGACCATAAACCGCGTGCGGGCTTAAGCGTTTTGGGTTCAAGGCACAAGGCACTCTAAAAGCCCATTGATTTTGGATCGACATTCATCCGCGGTACCCCAGCCTGCTCAACAAGCCTTGATTGACTTATTTAAGATATTAATATATTATTCTAGTTTGATAGATTGACTTGAATGTCAGACAACCATCCCGCCAAGGAGGAGGTTTCCATGTCAGAAAAAACTGATCACTCAATCAAATCCAAAACCAGCGACCCCATTGCGCGTCACAAGCGCCGCAACGGCAGCCCGACGAGGCGCGCCATCGAAGGTGACGTCCCTCCAGCATTGAATGCGCAGGGGATCGAGCAATTCTCCGTTGACGAAGCAGTGGATGCTGCGCAGTCCTCCAAAATCACAGCGGTACAGGATATTCTGAAGCGCGGTGCCGCAGCAGGTGGCGGCCCGGAACTGATTCAATCGCTGGAAGCCATTTTTGCTGGCGCATCCGCCGAAGATGCCGAGGCATTACGCAAGGTGCTTCTCAAACAGCACTTGAAAATCAACGGCAAACCCCACGGCAATCCAGATGAAGTGCTCTCCGATGACTGGCGCGATGGCGGATATCCCTACAAGAATCTCATGTCACGCAAGAATTACGAGCGGCAGAAATATCATTTGCAAGTCGAACTGCTAAAGCTTCAGGCCTGGGTCAAGGAAACCGGTCAACGTGTGGTCATACTCTTTGAAGGCCGTGATGCCGCCGGCAAGGGCGGCACGATCAAGCGATTCATGGAACACCTCAACCCCAGGGGCGCGCATGTCGTGGCCCTGGAAAAGCCCTCCGACACCGAGCGCGGTCAGTGGTACTTTCAGCGTTATGTGCTACATCTGCCAACGGCGGGCGAAATCGCCCTGTTTGACCGTTCCTGGTACAACCGCGCCGGCGTGGAGCGCGTCATGGGCTTTTGCACGGATGAGGAATATCTTGAATTCATGCGCCAGGCGCCGGAATTCGAGCGCAACCTGGCTCGCAGCGGCATTCATCTGATCAAGTTCTGGTTTTCGGTCAGTCGCGAAGAGCAAAGGCGGCGCTTCAGGGAACGCGAGGCCCATCCGCTCAAGCAATGGAAGCTTTCGCCCATTGATCTGGCATCCCTGGATAAATGGGATGAATACACCAAGGCCAAGGAAGCCATGTTCTTTTACACCGACACGGCGGATTCACCCTGGACTGTCATCAAATCCGATGACAAGAAACGCGCCCGGCTCAATGCCATGCGTTACGTCTTGCATAAGCTGCCTTATGCCAAGAAAGACATTGACCAAATCGGGCCATTGGATCCGTTGCTGGTCGGCCGCGCCCATGTCGTCTACGAACGCGGCGAAAATTACGGGCACGCACCGATTCTTTGATCGTTGAAGCTACCGGGTCACGGGCCTGATAAAATTCAGGCCCATGACCAGTCACTACGCCGTTTTCGGCAATCCCGTCGCGCATTCCAGATCCCCGCTGATTCACGCTGAATTTGCCCGCCAGACTGGGCAGGACATGGACTATCGCGCCATCCTTGCCCCACTCGACGCCTTTGCCGAAACCGTGGCTGCATTTCGCGCCCAAGGCGGAGAAGGCGCCAATGTTACGGTGCCGTTCAAACATCAGGCCTTCGAACTCGCCACACGCCACACCGACCGCGCACTTGCCGCCGAGGCAGTGAACACGCTGAAATTTGAAGCGGATGGGACAATCCTGGGTGACAACACCGACGGCGCGGGCCTCACGCGCGACATCACAAACAACCTCAAATTTTCCCTTGAGGGGAAACGCATCCTGCTATTGGGTGCAGGGGGCGCGGCGTCTGGTGTGATATTGCCGCTGCTTCAAGGCAATCCGGCCAAACTCGTGATCGCCAACCGCACTGCCGAGAAAGCCTTGTTGCTGGCAAAACAATTCAAGCCTCACGGAAAAGTAATCGGCTGCGGTTTTGATGGCATCACCGATGACTTCGATGCCGTCATCAATGCCACTTCCGCCAGCCTCAAGGGCGAGCTCCCGCCGTTGCCCGGCGGTTTATTCAGCCCCGGCGCGCTCGCCTACGACATGATGTACGGCAAGGCGGATACGCCTTTCATGGCCTGGGCACGCGCGCATGGCGCGTCGGTCATCGTCGATGGCCTGGGCATGCTGGTGGAGCAGGCGGCGGAGAGTTTTTTTCTGTGGCGTGGCCTAAGACCCGACACCCTGCCGGTCAGGCAACAGCTCCGGGAATTGTGATGAAAACAGTATGGCAAGGGACCTGGCGCGCACTTCTGATCCTGCTGGGCCTGTTCCTGGTCTATCAACTGTGGATTTTCACCCATGTGCTGTGGTGGATCGATCACAATCCCTCATCCAGCGCGTTCATGCAATCCGGCCTCACCCGCATTCAGGAAAAAAACCCGGACGCAACGTTGCGCCACAAATGGGTGCCCTACGAACGGATTTCCATCCACCTGAAGCGGGCCATCGTCGCGGCGGAGGATTCGAAATTCCTCAATCACGAAGGCTTCGATATCGAAGGCATCCAGAAGGCCGTGGAAAAGAACATCAAAAAGGGGCGCCTGGCGGCGGGGGGGTCAACCATCAGCCAGCAGCTGGCCAAGAATCTCTTCCTGTCTTCCGACAAAAGCTTCGTGCGCAAGGGGCAAGAAGCCATCATTACCTTGATGATCGAAGCCACATGGAGCAAACGCCGTATCCTGGAAGTGTATTTGAACGTGATCGAATGGGGCGACGGCATCTACGGCGCCGAAGCCGCCTCGCGCCGCTATTACAAAAAACCCGCTGATGCGCTAACCCCCGGACAGGCCGCCGCCCTGGCAGCCATGGTACCCAACCCGCGCTGGTATGAAGACAACCGTGCCTCGCGCAAATACCAGCGGCGCGTGGCAACCATCGCCGCGCGCATGCGTCACGCCCAGGTGCCGAAATAATCCGCGCGCCACTGCCATGCCGCGTTATTGATCCGAAACGAACAAACTTGAAAAAAGTGATATGGAAATCTCTATCGAGTTTCCTGGAAAAGTGCATCGCGTTTCGGAGCAATAACAATCAAACCTCGGCGGCTATTGAGGGGAAATTCAAGTTCATTCATTTCCCCTCAATAACCCGGATATTTTCACCAGGCCGACCCGGAATTTTATGGGAAGGCGCATGAGCACAGGCTTTGCAGGCCATATGGCGGCAAGCCACTTTGGCCCGCCGGCCTTCACGGGCAGCGCAGGAGCGTGGCCCCTCGGTACGTGGGCAGCGG
>CAZVBY010000067.1:0-10427 GCA_964625895.1 uncultured Thiobacillus sp. | reverse complement strand
TGCTGCGCGACCGCGTGAATGCCCTGTTCAAGGCGCTGCCCAAGGACATCCGCAATGCCTTCGTGCCGCTGGCGCAATCCGTGACCACTTTCCTGAGCGAGGCACAGGCCGGCAAACAGCCGCTGGCCGATGCCCTGTCAGACTGGGTGGCCAGCCGCGCGAAAAGCCGGGCGCCGTTGCGCGAAGCCGACATCCCGCCACATCTCAAAATCAACATCCGCGTGCTGGACGATGGCGGGCAGGAGCTCGCCATGGCGCGCTCGCTGGCAGAACTCAGAAGCGAACTTGGCCAGACCGCCAGCCTGGCGTATGGCGCGCCCAGCGAACAAGATAACGAACATGAACGCGCGAATATCACGCAGTGGGATTTCGGCGATTTTCCCCGACACGTCCAGTTCACGCGCGGCGGACAGAAGCTCACCGGCTACCCGGCGCTGGTGGATGAGGGCGAGTCGGTGTCGATGAAATTGCTTGATGCGCCGGAGACGGCAGAGACAGAAAGCCGCAAGGGCGTGGTGCGATTGATGCGCTTGGCGCTGTCTGCGCAGTTCAAACAGCTGGAAAAGGACGTTGCCAAACAAACCGGTCTGGCGCTCAAGTATCGCAGCTTGGGCAACGCAGATATTTTTTTCCGGGACATGCTGGACACGATTGCCGAGCGCGCTTGTCTGGGCGACGATCCGCTGCCGCGCAGCCAGAAGGAATTCGACAAGCAAAAGGAACGCGCCAAGCCGCGCATCGCGCCGGTCATGCAGGCATTATTGAAGTCGGTCGAAACCTGTCTCGATTTGTCCCAGCAGATACTGGGAAAACTCAACCAGAAATCGCCTTATCCCCATGCCATCAGGGACGAACAGGCGCATTTCGCAAGCCTGATTTATCCCGGTTTCATCCGCCAGACGCCGTGGGAACGCTGGCAGCATTTTCCAAGATACCTGAATGCGATCCTGCGCCGTTTCGACAAGCTGTCCAATGCCGGTGAGCGCGACCCACGACACACTGCTGTCATCCAGGGTCTGGAAAAACGCTATCAGGAACGCCTTGCCCAACATCGCAAGGCGGGCGTGTTTGACCCTGCGCTGGCGGAATTCCGCTGGCATCTGGAAGAGCTGCGCGTGTCGTTGTTTTCACAGGAACTGAAAACGCCTTACCCGGTTTCGGCCAAGCGGCTTGAAAAAATCTGGGAGAGCGTGAGGGAGTGAATTTCAGGGCGGAAAGAAACAAAGATTTCCCCTCTCCCAGCGGGAGAGGGGCAGGGGGCGAGCCGGGGAATTCGCGGAACATGTTCCGCGCCCGGCGAGCGGTTCCGGCGTGCAAGCCGGAACGCGCCCTGCAAGGGAGGGAGAGTTAGAGGAACGCCAGATGTCGGTGGTGTATCCAACATTCCTCCCTCACCCGCCCTTCGGGCACCCTCTCCCGCTGGGAGAGGGGAAGCAGTAGACTGGCGGCTAGCCATGGAAGAAAAAGCCTTCAACCTGCCCAACGCGATCACCGGCATCCGCCTCATGGGCGTGCCGGCCACCATCTGGTTCATGCTGGAAAACCAGTGGGCGGTGGCGACCTGGGTGTTTCTGGCTGCTGCGTTGACCGACGGGCTGGACGGCTTTCTCGCGCGCAAGCTCAATCAATGCACGGCGATCGGTGCGGCACTGGACACCGTCACCGACAAGGCGCTGGCCTTGTCAGTGCTGGTGGTGCTGACCAGCTTCGGCCTGGTGCCGGTGTGGGTCGCTTTGGCTATCGTCATCCGCGACGCGGTGATTGTGGTGGGCGCGCTGGCCTATCGCGGCATGGCCGGGCATCTGGAAATCCAGCCGACGCTGTTAGGCAAGGCCAACACTTTTGCCGAATTCGCCATGCTGGCACTGGTGCTGGGGCATGAAGCCGGCATCGTTCCAGGCGAGGACTGGGTGCGGCCCATGTTCTGGCTGGTGTTTGCCACCACCGTGGCCTCGGGCATCCAGTATGTGTGGGTGTGGAGCAAAAAGGCGCGCGCCGAGCGCCGCAGTGTTCACTGATTGAACAGCGTCTTCTGACGCGACTCCGAGAGCCTCGTTTTGATGTGATACATGGCCGCGTCCGCTGCGTGGATGAGTTGGTCTTCCGTTAGGCCGTCATCAGGATAAATGGCCTGGCCGATGCTGGCCGAGAGCTCCAGGCCAAGACCGAACAAATTGCTTTCGCCGCCAAGCGACTCCTCGATTTTTCGCACCGCGGTATAACAGTCGTTGCGATCACGCAGGGATTCCAGTAGCACCACGAATTCGTCGCCGCCCACGCGTGCCACCGTGTCAGACTCGCGCACGCTGCGGACCAGACGCGCTGCCATTTCCGTCAATACCGCATCGCCGACATGGTGACCGTGGACATCATTCACTTCCTTGAAACGGTTCATGTCGATAAACAGCACACCGATCTTGCGGCCCTGACGTTTGGCCTGGCGCAAGGCGTGTTGCAGACGGTCGTAAAACAAACGGCGGTTGGCCAGACCCGTCAGAGGGTCATGCGTTGCCTCCTCCTCCAGCGCGCGATGCGAGGCCTTGAGGTCGGCCATTTGCTGGTCGATCTTTCGCGTGGCCACGGCCAGCCGGTTCAGCGTCAGCCAGCCGAGTCCCAGACCCATCAATGCGGCCACCGCGCCGAAGATCATCAAGATGCGTCGGCTGCGCTGATAGTCCCGGCGCGCTTCAAGCAATGCCTGGTCGTTGGCACGCTGCAATTCATCGCGGAAAACGCTCAGCATGTCATTGAACTTTTCCTGCAAGGGAATGGCTTCGGCGGTCAGCACCTGACGCGCTTCACTGATCCGGTCCCGCACCAGCAACTCGGTGATTTTTTCCTGGGTGAGCTCGATTTTCCGGATATGCGCGGATTGTTCCTCGAACTTGATCCGTTCGCTCCGGGTAAACCCCAATTGCAGCAGCGCACGCCGACCGCTGCCAACCCGGTAGCCGGCACGGTTGAACTCCAAGAACAGTGCATCGCGCGCGAACGGGTCTTCCTCGATCGCCATTCTCAGCAGGCGGTCGGTGCGTTCATGCGCGGCGATTTGTGTGCGGGTCAAAATGTCGATCTTGCGTCCGTTGAGCGCCACGATATGACTCATGCGGGCCTCGACCAGTCCAAGCTGGTAAATGGCGTTGGCGGTCAGCACGACAATCAGTAGAGTCAGCGCCAGAAACGCGCCGCCTGCAATCAGGAAAAACAGGCGTCTCAAAAAGCCTCCTTCGTTTTTAACCTGATTATCGGACATCACGGCGGCGGATGCGAATCGGAACGGTATTGTCCCAGCGCCGCCAGAATTTCCGCCACATGTCGATCGGGGTCGACCCTGGGATAGACGTGCCGGACAAGTCCGTCAGGTCCGATCAGGAAAGTCACGCGCTTTGCCATGTGCAGGATTTTCCAGTCCATCAGCACGCCGTACCTTTTCGACACTGTGCCATCCGCATCGGCCAGCAAGGGAAAGTTGAGCCGGTGTTTCTCGGCAAAACGCTTGTGGCTATCAGTGTTATCCACGCTGATGCCCATCACCACCACACCGGCGGCTTGCAACTGCACCAACCCGTCACGAAACGCGCAGGCCTCCTTCGTGCAGCCCGGCGTATCGTCCTTTGGATAGAAATAAACGATGCGCCATTTGCCAGTGTGGTCAGACAATTGATGAAAGTTGCCCGCTTGATCCGGCAGCCGGAAATCCGGCGCGGGGCTGCCTGGCTGCGGCAGGGCGCCGGTATTCATTGCACGCCAGACGGCCCAGGCAATAATGAGCAGGAGGAGAATCAGAACGAATTTCATGCTGCATCATAGCAGCCAGAGTTGGCTGTGCAGGCAACCTGCTAAAATGCGCGCCACGCCCCCGTAGCTCAGTGGATAGAGCATCCCCCTCCTAAGGGGAGGGTCACACGTTCGATTCGTGTCGGGGGCGCCATCATTCAATATCAGCACAGCCGAAGATAGTGCAGGCATTTTGCAAGTTTATTGTGCTTGGCCCCTTAGATTTGTATGGGGTCAGATTTGCATGGGGCCAGCTCAGTCACAAAATAAATTATCGGGTGTTGCTCAAACACTTTATTTCCGGCCTGCCGTATAGCTCACACGATAAATCATGCCCCCATGATCATCCGAAATCAACAGGCTGCCGTCGGGCATGACCAGCACGTCGGCGGGGCGGCCCAGGGTTTGTTGCAGGTTCAGCCAGCCGGTGACGAAGGGTTTATATTCCATCACGCGGTTGCCTTCGAGCTTCGCCACCATCACGCGATAGCCTGATTTCCGGCTGCGATTCCACGAGCCGTGTTCGGCGACGAAGATGGCGTTGCGGTATTCCCTTGGAAACATGTTGCCGGTGTAAAAGCGCATACCGAGCGCGGCGACATGGGCGTCGAGGTTGAGCGCGGGCGGGGTGAATTCGCGGCAGTTGCGCTGATTGAATTCGGGGTCGGCGATGTTGCCGCCGTGGCAGTATGGGTAGCCGAAATGCTGGCCGGGTTTTTCCAGGCGGTTCAATTCGTCGGGCGGGGCGTCGTCGCCCATCCAGTCGCGGCCGTTGTCGGTAAACCAGAGCTCTTTTGTTGCGGGATGCCAGTCGAAGCCGACGGTGTTGCGCACGCCGCGCGCGATGGTTTCGATTTTTCCGGTTCGCGCGTCCAACCGGGTGATGCTGGCGTAGCGCTCGGGATCGGGTTCGCAGATGTTGCACGGCGCGCCCACCGGCACGTAGAGCTTGCCGTCGGGGCCGAAGGCGATGAATTTCCAGCCGTGGTGGGTTTCGGTTGGGTAGCGGTTGGTGACGATTTCAGGTACGGGTGGATTGGTCAATCGCGATTCGATGCCGCGTAAGCGCAGGATGCGATTGACGGCGGAAACGTACAGATCGCCATCGCGGAACGCCACGCCCACCGGCATGTTCAGGTCACTGGCAATGACAACCGGCCTGCCCGCGCGATTGTTGATGAGCGGGATGGCGTAGACCTTGCCTGCCGAGCGGCTGCCGACGAACAGGGTGCGCTTGCCCAACGCCATCTGCCGCGCGTTATCCACTTCGGCGAAGACTTCGATGGAAAAACCGGGCGGGAGAGAGAGTTCAGATGGTTTCGCGCCCGCCGCGAACAGGCTTGCCGGAAAAATCAAAAATATTACAAGCCACCAGCGCATCACGTTTCCTTTCCTTGCGCGCTTTCGATTCTGTTCAGAGCCTGCCTCAACTGCATGAGTTCCTGCCGATATGCTTCTGCATCGCCATAATCGACAAACTGGCCGTAATGCGAATGCGTTTCCAGCAGGCGCCGCGCATGCCGGATGGGACACCAGTACTGCTCGGTGCGGGCGATGATTTCCCTGACATAGGATGCCAGCCCGTTGGCATAGGAACAGTAGGTGCAGTTGAGTTTTTCGATGGCGTTGAGATAGTCCAGGTGGCGGCGGTCGAAGGCCATGTAGTCGCAACGCCGGACGCGTTCGATGCGGTACAGCGGAAAGCACAGCAACTGGTAAACCGAAACAAAGACGTCGATGATGACTAGCGGCACGATCATGCTGTAGATGACTGGCGCGGAAACGAGGTTGCGGAATTCCGCCTGGGCGATGTACCGGAGCAGTCCGGTCTTGAGCCGTTTGTGCCGCAGCCGGATTTCGCGCTCGAAGCGGACCTTGTGATGCTCGAAACGGACATGCAGCGCCTCGCGCCGGCTTTCAAGTTCGGTTTCCAGTTCCACCTCCAGTTCGCGGATACGCTGGAGGATTTCGCTGACTTTTGGGTTCATGTCCTGCTCCTGTCAGGTTTCTGTTTTCATGGTACGACAATTGAAACTGAACAGGATTTTCATAATGTCGATTTGTCTCGCCATGTCCTCGGCATGAAAAAAGGCAGCCGAGGCTGCCTTTTGTTAGGGAAGCACTGATTTATTCGGTGCTTCCCTTGCAAGCCGAGAATCGGCTTGCCGCTCAATGACACAAGTCATTGAAAGCGCAAATTTTCGCGGACATGCGCCGCGGAAATTTTCTGCTGATGTTTCGCGTGAGCGAATAAATCAGCGTTTACTTAGGGGCGGATGCTGCCGGTTTAGCCAAAAGTGTCCGCCGTGATGCCGCTGTACCAGCCCTGGGCATAGCGTGCTTCGAGATTGCGCTGCATGCCGCCGGCTGTCCGCGGGCTGACGCCGCCCGCACCCTTCACGCCGACGAGCTCGCCTTTTTCGTCAAGCCGGTAGACGGCGGCGATGCTGATGCCATACTCGGGCCCCACCAGGCTGTAGCAGGTGTTGACGATGGAAGGCAAGGGCACCTGAACGCCACGGGTTTGCGCCGCGATGCTGGCCGCGGTCATCTTGGCGATGTTGTTGGCGGTGTGGCCGGACTTGGGCAGCGCACCCGCCGACGAGGAGTCGCCAATGACGTAGATGTTGGGCGCGATCGTCGATTCGAAGGTGTGCTGATTGACGGGACACCAGCCGGTCTTGTCGACGAGCCCGCTTGTCGTGGCAATTTCGCCCGCGCGCTGCGGGGGAATGATGTTGACGACATCGCCCTTGTGCGCGGTCTGTCCTTCATTCGTGTAAACGGTGCGGGTCTTTGGATCCACGCGCTTGACCAGGCCTCCCTTGGAGCCGGGCACCCATTCGATCATGCCGGGATAGAGTTCATTCCAGGCATCCATGAACAGGTCTTGCTTGGAGAAGCCTTCCTTGGCATCCAGGATCAGAATCTTGGAGCGCGGCTTTTCCTTTTTGAGATAGTGCGCAATCATGCTGACCCGCTCTGGCGGCCCGGGCGGGCAACGGAAGGGCATGCCGGGCGGACAGATGATGACGGTGCCGCCATCCGGCATGGCCTGAAGCTGTTTGTGCAACAGGATGGTTTGGGCGCCCGCTTTCCATGCATGCGGAATGAACTGGCTTGCGGCCTCGTCATAGCCCTCGATGGCATTCCAGCGGAAATCGATGCCCGGCGACATCACCAGCTTGTCATATTCCATGGTCTTGCCGCTGCTCAGCGTTACGGTACGCTTGCCCGGATCGACCGCGGTGACGCGCTCGTGCACGACATTGACGCCATGATTTGTCTTCAGCGCATTGTAGTTCTGGCTCAGGTCTTCCATCTTGCGCAATCCCGCCAGTACCCAGTTGCTGCCAGGGCAGGTGACAAAGCTGGCGTTTTGCTCGATCAGCGTGACGTGAATGGACGGATCATAGATGCGCAGATACTTTGCGCAGGTCGCGCCGCCGAATCCGCCGCCCACGACGACCACACGCGGAGCTGTCCTGGACTTGGGCATGGTTTCGCAGCCAGCGAGACCCAGCGCGGACATCGCTCCGCCGGTGCCGAGCAGTTTTACAAAATCCCTACGTGATATTCCGGCCATGTTCATTTCCCTCCCTTCGGCAATTTGCTGAAATACAGCGCCACCTCGGCGATTTCAGCGTCGGTGTAGCCGCTGGCGTGGCGTCCCATGACAGTGGAAACGCGCTGGCCGGATCGAAATTCCTTGAGCATGGTGGTCAGGCGTTCCATGGAAAGGTCATTGATGCTGGGAATGGTCCCCGGGCTGACGCCATAGGTGCCGTGACAGGTGTAGCAGGTGGCCGCGATGATTGCGCCGCGCGAGATTTCCTGCGCCTGGATGGCAGGGACTGAAAGGAACATCGCGGTTCCGATCAAAATGCCAAACGCATGTCTGACTGAAACATCTGGTTGTTGCATCGTTGCGTCTCCTTGTTGCTGTAATGAATGATGATTCCGTTGAGGTTGGATCGTTGTCGTGCCGACAGGCATGAGGACTCAAAGATCCACGCCGAACCGGACCTCATTTGCCTGCTTGGGGGCTTCCTTGACACCCGGTTTGGGATCCTTGACCGTTTTCTCGCGCGCTGCCTTCTCCTTCGCCAGCTGCTCTTCGGTTTCTCGCAGTTTTGCCAGTGCGATCTGACGTTCTTTCTCGGCCTGCTCGGCACGCGCCGCCACTTCACGCCGCGCCTGCTCCTGCGCGGCTTCAAGAGCCTTGCGCTCTTTCTCGCTCTTGGCTGCAGCCATTTCCGCAGCCTGTTTCGCGGCTTGCTGTTTTTTTGCCTCTTCCGTCCTTTTTTGCTCTGCTGCCTGCTTTTCCATCAGGCGCTTGCGTTCCTCACGCAGACGTTTGAGATCTTCCTGCCATTGATCGGTGCTTTTACGAATGCGCTCTGCCGCGGCTTCGATTTCCTTTTCATTCATTTCCTGTTTTCCGGCAGCCCGTGTTGCCGGGCTGGCAAGAATTGCCATGCACGCCGCAATCAGGATCCAATCCTTCTTCATATCCGGTTCTCCGTCCGATAAGTCGCCTAACCTTTCTTGTTATTGGTGGTGGAGTTGCACTCCGTGGCGTATGGTCAGTTAACGGACAAAGACTCGCCATACTTAACAGTGGTATTACTTTTGCTTTTCGGCTGCGGTGTGGATCGGGAGGAAGCGGGGGGAGACTGGCCGGGGAAAAGGCCGGAGAAAAGATTTTAAGCTGATGAATTTTATGGAAAAAGTGGGCTAGATCAGCCGGGCCACGACAAATACGCCGATCATGGTGAAGGCGAGCGCGATCTTGAGGATGGCGCCGAACAGCAGGCCCAGGGTGGCGCCCACGCCGGCCCTGGTGGCCGCTTGCATGTCGTTTTTGTGCGTGAGTTCGGCGACGAGCGCGCCGGCGAAGGGGCCGATGATGATGCCCGGCAGGCCGAAGAAAATGCCGATCAGCATACCGGCTGCCGCACCCCAGATGGCGCGCGGCGAGGCGCCGAATTTTTTCGCGCCCAGGGCCGTGGCGGCCAGATCGGCAAAGTAGCTGACCGCGGCCAGCAGGCCCAGTATCAATAGCGTGATCCAGCCGACAAAGACAAAATCCTCGGCCCAGGCCGCCACGAACAGGCCCGCATAAATCAGCGGGATGCCCGGAAGCGCGGGCAGCAGCAGGCCGGCAAAGCCGGTCAGGACCAGAATGACGGCAAGTATCCAGAGCAGTATGACGGTGTCCATGGCGTGTGGTGGCTGGGAGGGGTCAAATTACCGCGTCGCGGTAGAAAAAGACAAAGCGGCCGTTTTCGATATCGATCTTCAAACTGGCGCCGTGATTGAGGCCGTAATCGACATAGCCCGGCGTGGCGGAATCCTGGTGGCATTCGCTGACATGCTGGGGCGCTTCGAAATCGCGATCCCTGTCGTACCAGGAAAGCAGCATGGGCATTTCCAGCCGCGCTTCGGCTTCGTCATGCGCACGTTGCATGGCGTGGAGATAATCCTTGAGCGAAGGATCGGGTTGCAGGTTGACGATCGTCACGCCGGAATAATCCGGCGCCTTTGGAAGTGGACAGGCTTCGCTCATTCGGCCAACAGCAGTTTGGATTTGTCCAGGTCGTAGGACCAGGGCAGGCCGATGTTCTTCCAGCCGTTGACCATGCGGCGGCCCTTGTTGGGTCCGTCCTTGGCCAGGTCGCCTTCAAAGCCGTCCAGCACGGACCAGACATTGGTGTAGCCCTGCCTGGCCAGGAAGTTTGCACCCAAGGCGCTGCGGTCGCCGGAACGGCAGATCAGCAGAATGGGATCGCTTTTCTCGGTGCCCTTGTCAATGGCCCAGTATTCGAAGTTGGCCCAGAAATCCGGATTGGGGAAACGCACGAAAGCTTTTTTCTTGTCATCCCACTTTTTGTAATTCATGACGCCGAAGGGTGCATTGCCATCAATGCCGATCGGCACGCCGACGAACAACAACTCCTCGGGTGTGCGCAAATCGAGGAACAAGGTCTTGGGATTCTTTTTCAGGAATTCCGGCACGTCCCTGGCCTCGATATACAGACCAAGCGTGGTTTTCTTGATTTCCGGCACCGTGGCCGGATCAACCGCTCGTACAGACAGCGGCACTGCAAGCAATGTGACTAGCAGGGAGATGAAGAGCGGGTGTTTCATGACAGCCTCCTGCGTTTAAGGATGCAAATAAGGAAGCACTGCTTTATTCAGTGCTTCCTTAGCAAGCCGCAACGCGGCTTGCCGCGCAATGACGCACGTCATTGAAAGCGCAAATTTTCACGGACATGTGCCGGGAAAATTTTCTGCGGATGTTTCGGCCAAAATTAATTTGGCGCGAATAAATCAGCTTGTCCATCAGTATAGACCCGCAAACCCGATACCTGGCCTGGCTGTTTTCTTTCCACGCAGGGTGTTTGCCGATGGGGGCTGTATTTCAGCTTGCCCTTCATCCGGCAAGATTTAAGCCGGATATTTCACCAAGCCGGCTTAAAATTTCATGGGAGGGCGCATGAGCATAGACTTTGCAGGCTATAGGGCGGCAAACCACTTTGTACCGACGGCCTTTGCGGGCAGCGGAGGCGAACACGGGCTCGCGCAGGGCGCAGGGCGCTGCCCTTCCGGCTCGCTTCACTGCGCACGTTCCGAGGCGCGACGTTGCG
>CAZVBY010000066.1:0-10451 GCA_964625895.1 uncultured Thiobacillus sp. | reverse complement strand
AAGAACATTCTCGCGCAATCCCTGCAACTCGGCCCTCGCGCCGACAGCCTGACCGCCGACTCGCCACTGCTTGGCGCCCTGCCAGAACTGGATTCGATGGCCGTGGTCGGCATTCTGACGGCCATGGAGGAGCATTTCGGCTTTAGTGTTGGCGACGACGAGATCAGCGCCGACGTCTTTGCCACCCTGGGCACGCTGGCCGATTTCGCCGAACAGAAACTCAGCAACTAACATGCCTGGGGCCGGCACCGGCATCGACGCTTTTTTTCTGGAAAGCCCGCGCGGGCCGCTTTTCTGTTTGTATCGCGCGCCGGCTGTTGCCACGACAAAAGACTGCCTGCTTTATCTGCATCCTTTCGCCGAGGAAATGCACAAGTCGCGGCGCATGGCTGCCATGCAGGCGCGCGCCCTGGCGGAAAACGGCCATGCGGTGCTCCAGGTCGACCTGACCGGCTGCGGCGACAGCGCCGGTGATTTTGGCGATGCCGCCTGGTCCGGCTGGCTGGACGATGCCCGGCTGGCACATACCTGGCTGCGCAAAAAAACCGGCCGTTCCGCCGCACTGTGGGGACTACGAACCGGCGCCTTGCTGGCGGCGGAACTGGCATGTCAATTGCCTGATGTTCCGCGCCTGCTGCTGTGGCAACCCGTTGCCGATGGCAGTCTTTTCCTGAACCAGTTCTTGCGCATCAAACTCGCCAGCGAAATGCTCACCGACGGACAATCCAGAAGCGGCACCCGGGAACTGCTCGCCCAGCTCGACGCGGGTCAGGGAATTGAAGTCGGCGGTTACCTGCTTTCGCCAGCCATGGCCCAGGAACTCGGCCGCCGCAAATTATCGGCCCTGATTCCGCCCTGCCCGGTTAGCTGGCTGGAAACCGGCGCGTCGCAACATGGCAGTTTAAGTCCGGCCAGCCAGCGAATGGTCGATGGCTGGCGCAGGGCAGGCGTGCCCATCGAAGCCCGCCCGGTTGCCTGCGACCCCTTCTGGGCCACGCAGGAAATCAGCGAATGCCCGGCGCTGATCGGCGAAACCCTTGCCTGCCTGGTCGGGTCACGTCAAACATGAACTGGCTCGAACAGCCAACCCTGTTCGAATGCGACGGCAGCCGCCTGATCGGCATCATCGCGCGCCCCAAGCAAAAACCGCATCCGACCGGCGTCGTCATCATTGTCGGCGGCCCGCAATACCGCGCCGGCAGCCACCGGCAATTCACCCTGCTGGCGCGCCATCTGGCCGAACAAGGCATCGCATCGATCCGTTTCGACTACCGCGGCATGGGCGATAGCGAGGGCGATTTCCGCAATTTTGAAGCGATCGAGGCAGACATTCGCGCGGCCATTGACGCATTATTGACACAAGTGACGGAAATCGAACACGTCGCGCTGTGGGGGCTGTGCGATGCCGCATCCGCCGCGCTTTACTACGGACACACCGACCCGCGCGTCACGCGCCTGATCCTGCTCAACCCCTGGGTGCATCACACCGCTGGCGCGGCCAGGGCGCGGCTCAAGCACTACTATTTGTCGCGCCTGTTACAGAAATCCTTCTGGCTGAAACTTTTTTCCGGCAAGCTCGCGCTGGGCAAATCGCTGGCCGACGCGGCAGGCTCGGTACAGGCCGCCGCCAGCCAACCCGATGCTTCAAATGCCGCGCCGCTTGACCCCCGGCACGGAAGCGCCGGTTATATCGAGCGCATGTTGAAAGGCTTGAAAAAGTTTGAAGGCCGCGCAGGCATCATCCTGAGCGGCAAGGATCTGACCGCACAGGAATTTACCGACCTGCTGAAAAACAACCGGCACTGGAAAACCGCTTGCCACCCCCACCAGCAAAGGATTGCGGTGCTGGAAGACGCCAACCACACCTTCTCGTCACACGCCTGGCGCGCCCAGGTCGAGAAAATTACCCGCGACTGGGCAGCTGGTTAGCGCATCACCCATGGCAACCAGCGTTCGCAAATCCCTGCTGATCTCTTTCGGCCAGACCTATGTTTTGCTGGTTCTGCAATTCGTCACGTCGTTGGTCATCGCCCGCCTGCTGACGCCGGCGGAACTGGGGGTTTTTTCCATCGCGGCCGTATTGATCGGCATTGGCCACACGCTGCGCGACCTGGGCGTGGTGGAATATGTCATCCAGGAAAAGGAACTGACGCAAGCCCGCCTGCGCTCGGCGCTGATGATGGTCTTTATCGCCGCATGGAGCGTGGGAGGCATTGCCTGGTTTGCATCGGGTTTCGTGGCCGATTTTTACGGCGTGGCCGACCTGGAAAAAATCATGCGGATTCTGGGCGTCAATTTCTTCCTGCTGCCATTTGGCTCGGTCGTCATGGCGCATATGCGCCGCGAGATGCAGTTCGGCAGGATCGCCGCCATCCAGGTTACCGCCTCGGTTTTGCAGGCCGTGTTGAGCATTACCCTCGCTTGGTGGGGATACAGCTATTTCTCCATGGCTTACGCCGCCGTGGCCGGAACCGCGACGAGCATCCTGCTGGTTTTATTGTTGCGCCCTCGCGGCTTTCCCTTTTTGCCTTCCATTGGCGAACTGCGCCGGGTTTTCGGCTTTGGCTCATTCAGCAGCGCCCGGGCCTTGCTGCAGGATTTCGACAAGGGCGCGCCCGACCTGATACTGGGAAGGTTGATGAACATGGAAGCGGTTGGTTACTTCGGCCGCGCCGCCGGGCTGGTCGATCTGTTCAACCGCCTGGTCGTGCAGGCAACCAGCTATGTCGCCCTGCCGCACCTGTCCGCCAAGGTACGCGCGGGAGAAGACGTCAACCAGCCCTATCTTCGCGCTGTCACATACATGACTGGCCTGGCCTGGCCGTTTTATGCATTTCTGGCACTGTTTGCCGGGCTGATCGTGCCCATGCTCTACGGTCCGCAGTGGCATCCGGCCATCCCGCTGGTGCAGTTCATCTGCCTGGGTGAAATGCTGCTGGCACCCTTTTATCTGCAAGGCCAGCTAGCCATCTCCACCGGCCACGTCCGCTGGGAGGTCGTTCGGGTGCTCGCCTCGCTGCTGCTGAAACTGCTGCCGCTTTTTCTGTTGCCGGACTACGGGCTGCCCGCCGTCGCGGCAGGTTATGCCGCCACCAGTCTGATCGTCGCGCCGCTTTCCTATCTGATCCTGCGCAAGTTGTTCGATATCCGATTATCCAGTCTTCTTAACACTTGCTGGCGCAGTTTTGGTGTATTTTTAGTCACTCTGGTAATACTGGCAATCAGCCATAGGGTGATATTGCAAACGGAACTGACACCCACCCTGAAATTCATCGCGGCGTTTCTATCCTTTTTTACCGGCTGGATTGTTGCAATCCATTTTCTTGACCACCCTTTACGACAGGAAATCAGCAAGGTCATCAAACGGAAACGAGGCATGCAGGCATGAAAACCCATAATCGCCACAACGCTTCCCCATATAGGCATATTTATTGCAATTAACTTGCGGATACGAAAGACACGGTTGCATATGAAACGGTTTCTTACAGACAACACCTTGTTACTTGCCATGATTTTGGCAACGGGCCTATTCTCAGCGGCGACTACGAGCCTGGCCGCTTCCGGGAACTTCTCTGACCCCAGGCAGGCCATCATCGGAAAATCCATATTGGGGAAAGTTGTTACGCCCTCCGAGGCGAACATGCTGGAACCCGTGTGCGCATTGGTTTTGGCGGCACAACATTCTGGCGGGGAATCGGTCTGGTATGAAAAACTGCGAAACAATCCTGTCCTTGATCAACCAGAAAACCTGATCGCCAAAGGCGCCCAGTCCTTTCACCATTATTGCTGGGCAGAATTGCATATGGCTCGCTACTATTCAGCTCGGACTATTCTAGAAAAACGTGCACGGCTTCAAGATGCATCTGGCGATTATGGATACATGATCACCAAACCTGAATTTCTTCCACTCAATTGGCCTTATCTGCCTAAAATGCACCTTAAATACGGTGGCGTTGCTTCTCTGATGGGCAAGGATCAGGAGGCGATCAATTCATTTCTGCAAGCCATCAAACTGGACCCCTCCTATGAGCTTGCCTATAGCGCCTTGTCGGATTTCATGCAGAAAAAAGGCAGCAAGGCGAAGGCATTTGAATATGTGGTCGAAGGTCTCAAGCACAATCCGGACTCCAAACGGCTTAAACGGCGTTACACCGAGCTTGGCGGTAAACTGCCGTACCCCGCACCCTATGTCAAGGCAACTCCTTCAACCGCTCCCGAGCCCGCTGCCTCCTCCGCGCCGGTGACGACACCCGCAGAGCCCAATCGCGCAGCGACAGAATCCCCCAAAGAGCCGATGGGCACCCCGAGCAATCCCTATTGCAGGTTTTGCCCCTAGTGTCTCAACCCATAAGTTTCGCTATGTTCGACGCGCCCCGCATCACCGATTGCTTTGTCGCTCATCCTCGCCATCGCTACGGCTATGGCTGCGGTTTGCTTCGCGCACTCGGCGCGCAGATGCACGTCTCGGCATATACGCAAACTTATGGGTTGAGACACTAGCCTCCCGGCAATCATTACCCCTTTAGTCCAGACAATCCTTTCAAATGAACAAGAAGAACATCATCATCCTGACAAGCGGCCTGGTTGGCAGTTCGGTGCTGACCGCCATGATGTCGAGAGCGGGTTATTGGGTTGGCGATCAGACCATGAAAAAACATGACTACAACACATGGGAAAACAATGAACTGATCGAGCTGAACAAGAAAATTCTCAGCGACACGGGGTTTGATGCCAACTGGACGATGGAGTACCAGCCGGACTATATCGACCGGGTCATGTCAAAAGCCGGTCACCTGGACCCTGCCCCTTATCGTGCGTTTGTGGACAAATGCAATCAACATTCGCCCTGGATTTGGAAAGACCCACGACTTTGGCTGACCATCCGCTACTGGATGAATTTCCTGGACAAGGAAAACGTTTTCTTCCTGATCATCAAGCGCGAGTCGCTGCAAAGCTGGATATCGATCATCCTGCGCAGGCAGATTCAAACCTTCGCGTACCTGAAAAAGTATTTCGAAGGCACGAACGGCGCCATCATGGATTCTGTGCATTCGCTGCAACTCCCTCACCTGGAAATTCCCTATGAGGACTTGCTGACCGCGCCCGAGACAGTCATCCAGCGCATCAACGACCAGCTCGGGACAACTCTGACGGTGGACGATTTACGGGCCGTTTTCAGGGGCCGGCTCTACAAGAAGCAACACGGCCTGTTCAATTTCCTGAAAGCATCGGCCATTTATCTGAAGAATTATTCGATCCGGTATCGTTAAGTCATGCGCTGCCTCATTGAGCCAGAACGGCTCGCTTTCGATTCAACGACTTCTTACTGAACCATGGACGGCATCTTGGGCTGGCAGGGCTCCCCGCCCGGGCAACGGGAACTTCTCGATCGCATGGCACATGCCAGCGGGCTTTCTGAAAACGACCGGCAACGTGCCTTGCTTGGAAATCAATTTGGTTTGGCTACCGCCTCACGATTTGGCAAGGCGGCTACGCACCAGGACGAAAAAATCACCGTGGCGGTGCATGGCCGCCCCGCGTTTCGGGATGGCGAGCTGGCCGCGCTTACCCGGTCCCAAGGTGCTGCCACGGCCGTAGCCGCAGGCTGGCTGAAGCATGGTCGCGCCTTGCCGAATTTGATGTCCGGCCCCTTCGCCATGGCGGTACTTCAGCCCGACGAGGATTGCGCTTTTCTGGCAATCGACCGTATCGGCGCCGAGCGCCTGTGTTTTTGGCACAACGGCAGTCTGCTTGTATTTGGCACGCACGCAAAAGGCGTTGCCACGGCACAGCCCGGTGGCGCGCGCATCGCCATGCAGGCGATATACGACTATCTGTATTTTCATTGCATCCCCAGTCCCCGTACTGTTTTCGATGGGGTGGAAAAACTCCTGCCTGGCCAGTTTGTCCATTGGAAAAATGGTCAGGCGCATCGCGATTTTTACTGGCAGGCCGATTACAACTCCGAGACAAAACAGGGTTTCCCGGCTTATCGCCATCAGTTTCGCGAGTTACTGAATCAATCCGTGCATGTCGCGGCCGGGCTGGACACGCCTGCCGCCTTTCTTTCCGGGGGTACCGATAGTTCGACGGTGGTCGGGGTGCTGACCTCGTTGAGAAACGCGCCCGCCGATACCTTTTCCATCGGTTTCGAAGCCGACGGTTTTGACGAGATGGAATACGTTCGCTGCGCCGCCGAACGATTCAAGTCGAACAGCCGCGAGTATTACTTGAAGCCGCAGGACATCGTCGATGCGGTGCCGGTCATTGCCGCCGCCTATGATGAACCGTTTGGCAATTCTTCCGCGGTGCCAACCTACTTCTGCGCAAAACATGCGCGGGAAGCAGGCTTCAAGACCATGCTGGCCGGTGATGGCGGTGATGAAATCTTCGGCGGCAATGCGCGCTATGCAAAACAGCGGGCGTTCGAAGCCTATACGCATATTCCCGCATTTTTGCGCAAGGGCCTGATCGAGCCGGCCTCGCGTTTACCTGGCCTTGGCCAGCAGTTCCCGCTACGAAAACTGCGCAGTTATGTTGACCAGGCCAACATCCCGCTGCCCTTGCGGCTGGAAACCTACAACTTCCTGCACCGGACGCCGCTTGCGGAGATATTCGATCCGTCTTTCATCAATGCTGTCGACCCGGCCTCCACCGACCGGGCGTTGAGCGAGGTGTATGGGCGCACCAGGGCGGATCATTACATCAATCGTCTGATGCATGTTGATCTCAAGTTCACCCTGGCTGACAACGATTTGCGCAAGGTTGGCACCATGACGGAAGTCGCTGGCATCGAGGTGCGCTACCCACTGCTGGACGACCGCCTTGTCGAATTTGCGAACCATCTGCCGGTTGATTACAAGGTGCGTGGGCACAAGTTGCGGTGGTTTTTCAAGGAGGCGCTACGCGACCTGCTGCCGGAAAAAATCATCCACAAGAGCAAACACGGTTTCGGTCTTCCGTTCGGCATCTGGTGCAACCAGCATCGCCCGCTAGGCGAACTGGCGAACGACAGCCTGTCCGATTTCGGCAAGCGCGGCTGGGTCAGGCCGCAGTACCTTGACCACCTGCTGCGCATGCAGCGTGAACAGCACGCCAGCTATTACGGCACGATGATCTGGGTCATGATGATTCTGGAGCAGTGGCTGCAAGCCAACGATCTGTAGAGCCAGGGCCTGTTAACACTAATTTCATGCCCGCCAGCGGCCGGCTGCATAAGGCCGCGGCTTGACGGCTTCCAACTGCACTGCGTCAACATTTTTATCCGACGTCGTCCTGGCGGCATATTCGGTCAGGATGATCAGCGCGATCAGGTGATAGTACAAATCGAAGTAAGCCAGCCCAAGGAAGGCGCCGCCGACGCCAAAGCCGATGAGGCTGACCTGAATCATGGCGGAGAGGTCGACCGCCCACTTGTTGGCCGGGTTGTCACGCCAACGCTTGATTGTCCGGCTGGCCCGCCGCCACGCCAGAAAAGCGATCAGCAGCCATAATCCAAGGCCGATGAAGCCATGCTCGCCGAGCAGCTCAAAATAAACACTGTGCGCATCGTGCACGGCCATCGGATTGGGCGCATATTGCTTGAACGTATCCGGTTTGAACACCTCGTAGCCGCCGCCGGTGAGATTGGCCCCGGCGACGTTGACAGCCGTGTACCAGGCATTGATGCGTCCCGTGGCGGAGGCATCCTCTTCATAATTGCGGATCGTGTCCATCCGGTCATACCAGGACTGCGGCATCACCAGCAGCACCGCCACGACGGCAATCAGGGCATACAGTCCTGTCACCGCTTTCTGCCGGCTCTTTAACCACAGGAATACGCCCATGGCGACGATCGCCAGGAGCGCGCCGCGCGATTGTGAACCGATGGCGGCGACCGCGGTCAGCACCATCGATGCGGCGAGCACATAACGCATCCATTTTTTCTGCGCCTGAAGGTGCAAATAACGAATCAATGGGATGGTCATCACCAAGGCAAGGGCAATTTCATTATTGCCGCCGATGAAGGTGCCTTCCGGTCCCCAAACGCGGTGTGTGCCGCCCGTCGTGATCGTGAAAATCCCGCCTTTGACGCCGTAATATCCGAGAGAAATGACAATGATCCAGACCAGGCCGTTGATCCGCTCTCGGCTGGTGATGAGCATCATGGTCACCAGGGTCATGACCTGAATCTTCCATACCTTGTCCCACTGCTCCCATGCATTTTCCGGGTAGAAGGCAAAAATCGTCGTCACAACCATCCAAAGATTGAAGAGGATGAGCAAGATGACTTCCGGGGCCCAAATCACCCGTTTGGGCTCGCGCGACAACAAAAACGCCACCATTGTGACAATGGCCGCCAGGAATGCGAACTGAAAGTCGTAGGCAAACCCCCAGGTCTGCTTGTGCGGATTCATGTAGGACAGCCACGACCACAGATAAATGCCGTAATGCGGGTGCTTGAACACCATGAGCAGAACAATGGCCACAATGGCCGTCACGAGAATGTCTCTCATTGCACACCTTCTCTTGCCAGTCCATCCTGCGGCGGGATGGCGGCCGCCTGTTGGAGTTCATCGCCCAGCTGCACGCGACTGACGACATAACGGTATTTGCCAGACGCCTCGGCAGGAATCGCGTCCACCAATTTCAGGTTGACCCGCAGGTTCTCGCCCAGACGCGCACGCATGCCCTCGACCACCTGTTTTGCAGAAACCTCGTTCCAGCGTGCATCCGGCACGACCTGTACCTCCAGCTCCAGCGGCGCATGCTGAATGCACTTGAAGCGGCCAACGCCTTCTGTCGCGCGCATCACGTAAATCAGCGCGAGCGCATGCATCATGGTGCCATCTTCGCGCACCACGAAATCGGTCTGCCGACCCAGCACTTCGTCCAGCACATGCAGGCCACGGCCTCCGCTGTCCTGCACTTGCCCCAGCACAGCCTGGTCACCTGTCCGGTAGCGAATGAAAGGCTGCGCAACCGTGGCCAGATTGGTAATGACCACCTCGCCCGCCTCGCCTGGGGCAACCGGCCGGCCCGCCGGATCGAGAATTTCGATGATGACGGTTTCGCTCATTTGCAACAGTTGTCCGCCCGGCGCCTGGTGCGCCAGATAGCCCCCGTCGCGCGAACCGTACTCCACGGCGACCGGCACGCCGAACGCCTGTTCGATCAGCTCGCGCTGGTGCGGATAAAGCGGTTCGCCAGTGGCGAACACCGCCTTGAGGCCAGGCAACGCAAATCGGAAGGAATGCGACAAGGCATGGGCCGCCAGCAGCGCCAGCGACGACGCATAGCCAAAAATACAGGCGGGCTGCCAATGGTTGATGAAACGGCAATATTCATCCATGCGGATGGGTGACATTTCGAAAGCATTGAGCAGATGCTGGTTGAGCAGTGCGTCCCGAAGCCGCTTGACGCGATCGGTCTTGTTCAGTTCGACCGGCGCGCCCCAGAGATAGAGCTCTTTTTCGCCGGGTTCCACGCCCCACCATCGGTGCGCCCGCATGCGGTTGGCGGCGTCGGCGGCCTGACGCTCGCGGCCAAAGTAGAAAATCAGCGGCTCGCCCGAAGAACCGCCCGTCGTATATGGATGCACCCCGCCCGGCGCGTCACGCCAGACAAGCGCATCGACATGCTCACGCGCATCGCGCTTGTCCATCCACGGCAGGCGCCGCAGATCCGCCAGCGTCAGGGTATGGTGGCGCACGTCCGATTCCAGACCGGCCTCCCTGATCCGGCGCGCATGCCAGGGGCTATGGTCAAGCGCGACCTTGAGCAGGGCATTGAGGCGCTTCTCCTGCAGGGACTCAATCTCGCTGCGCGACAGCCATTGGGTTTGCTCCAGGTCACGCCACCCATCAAAGGTTGAACGTTTGAGAAGGTGTTCCTGCGTGCGGTACACCGTGCGTGCGAACATTGGATGCCAACTCATCCGCCCGCTCCGTTTCCGATAGCGCGAAAAGCGCTCATCAATTGCTGCACGCGCGTTTCCCAGCCATTCCGCAAGGCGTATTCCCGCACTTTTTGCCGGTCCCAGTTCTTTTCCAATGCTTCGCTCAACGCGGTGAGCAAGGCTTCATGATCGTCAAATGGCACCACTTCGCCAAGCTCCGGCATGTTGACCACTTCGCGATTGCCGCCCACATCGGTTGTCACCACCGGCAGGCCGCAGGCCATGGCTTCCAGAAAGACATTGGCCCAGCCTTCGTTGGCGGTGGACAGCACGAAAATATCCGCGGCGGAAAGCGGCCAGCGCAACTCGGCGGACGGCAGCGCCCCGGTAAAACGCACCCGCCCAGCCACCCCCAGTTCGGCCGCCATTTTTTCGAGTTCGGCACGCATATCACCTTCCGGGCTGGCCCCACCCACTGCCAGATAATGCAAGTCCGGATATTTCTTCAACAGTTGCGGCAAACATGCCATCACGCGATGAAAACCTTTTCTGGGCACCAGCGCGCCAACCGAGA
>CAZVBY010000065.1:0-10458 GCA_964625895.1 uncultured Thiobacillus sp. | reverse complement strand
AGAGCGTGAAATGAAAAACTATCGTCCAGCCAAGCAACGTGTTGAAGTGTCCGTCGGCGAGTCGGTGCGCATCCTGCGTGAGCTTCAGGAATTGAGCCAGCGCCAGTTGGCCGAGTTGACCGGCATTCCCCAGGCGACGATTTCCGCGATTGAAAATGGCCGGGTGAATCTGGGTGTGGAGCGTGCCAAGGTGCTGGCCCGCGCATTGAAATGTCATCCGGCCGTTCTGGTGTTTCCAGGGTGGGAAGTGCCGTTTGAGGCGGCGGCCTGAAGCCGCGCGGCCGCTTGCCATGTCGCGCTGGCTGCAAGCGGCTTTCTTCCTGCTGATCGTCCGCCCCTTCCTCGCCCTCGTGCTGGGCGTGAACCTCCGTCACGCCGGGCGTCTGCCGCAGACCGGCCCGGCGATTCTCGCGGCCAACCACAACAGCCATCTCGACACGCTGCTGTTGATGAGCCTGTTTCCGCTGAATCAGTTACATCAGTTGCGTCCGGTGGCGGCGGCGGATTATTTTTTGAGCAATCCGCTGGTGGCGTGGTTTTCAAAAAACATCATCCGCATCCTGCCGCTGAAAAGAAAGGTGGAGCGAGGAGACGATTTATTCGCGCCGCTGCTGGAGGAACTGGACAAGGGCCGCATCCTCATCCTGTTTCCGGAAGGTAGCCGGGGCGAGCCGGAAAAAATGAGCCAGTTCAAGAACGGCATCGCGCACTTGACCAGCCTGCGCCCCGATGTGCCGGTGATTCCGGTTTACCTGCACGGCTTGGGCAAGGTACTGCCCAAGGGCGACTGGCTACCGGTGCCGTTTTTCGTGGACGGATTCGTTGGCGAGGCAATCCGGGGCATTGAAAATCGCACCGAATTCATGGCTGCGTTGAAATCCGCTTTCGAAGCCTTGACTAACGAAGGCAAATTCGGCGAGTGGGAATGATCCTAGAAACCGCAGTTGGACACATTCGAGTGTGCGGTTTTCTGGCCGTCCGGCAAGGCGCGATGAGGCGCATGGCCGCTCCCTGCAACGAAGAGCAACGCAGTTCGGATGGCCAGAAAACCGTGCAATCGAGTGCGTAGCGCGTTCACCCAAAGGGTGACGGCGATCGAAGACAGGAAATCCAACATCCATTCGGGATTCGTTACAGCAAAGAGCGGTCAACTGCGATTTTTAGGATGATTCCATCTCCAAATCAAGCCCTCACTTTGTCGCCTTCCTCGTTCGCTCCTTGCCGTACTACCTGTACTGTCTTCGTCGCTCACTCGTCGGCCTCGCGTGATCATCTTGATTTGGAGATGGAATAGAGCGATTTGTTAACTTGGCATGTGCCAGAAATAAATGCCGTAAAACACGATCCAGCAAGCGAGCAGGACGCGAAGTACCAGAGTTGGCGAAAACCAGCGCTCCAGCAGCCGGGCGCCGGCGTAGCACAATAAAGTCACCGTGACGAATCTCAGCAGCCTGGCGGGAATGGAATAGGCGAGCAGGGTCATCAGTGGAATGCCTGCCTCGGACGCCTGACTGGCAAAGGTCTTGTAAGGGATGCCTTGCAATGGTCCGGTGATGATGGCCCATGCACCCTGTTGTTCAAGGTCGGTGTGCACCTGATCGATCATGCCGGAACTGATGGCGGGTACTTTTTCGATCAGTGCCGTGACGGTTGCGGGATCGTGGCTGGCCCAGAGGTAAACAAGAGCCCCTCCGATCAGCGCGCCCGCCAGGGCATACAGGCTGGCCATGAGTGCATGCCGGAGCGATTTTCTTGCAATCAGGCTGAGCCAGACATCCGGCACGATGAAGAAGAAAACCGCTTCGGCCCAGCCCCACAGGAAAGCGATCAGATTTGCGTGCGGCACTTGCAGGCGCTCCGGAATCAGGCAGCCCAGTTTTCCAGTTTCAGGTCAGGCACGCGTGAAAATTCCCGTAGATTGTTTGTCACCAATGTGACATCGAGTGAAAGCGCGTGCGCCGCGATTTGCATGTCCAGCGGGCCGATGGGTGTGCCGGATTGTTCCAGTGATTTACGCAAGCGCCCATACGCTTGCGCGGCTTGCATGTCGAAATCGGCTATCTCAAGTGGTTCCAGAAAATGCGACAAGGCAGTGATATTTTTCTGCGAACCGCTTTTTTCAGCGCCGAAAAATAGCTCGGCCACGCTTACGCTGGAAATGCCCAGCCCGGCGGCGGCGTGCGCGCGTAACTGTTCCAGCACGCGAAGCGGCTTGTTCTTGATGGCGTAAATGCAGATATTGGTGTCCAGCATGTAACGCATGCGGATTACCAGGACTCGCGCACGTCGGGTTTCGCTGGCTGGTCACGATCCGGAAACGGCTCGAACTCGTCCAGCGCGGCAATCAGCTTTTCGATGGAAGGCCGTTTGGGCGGGCGAAGGATCACCGCGTCGCCGTCACGCTCAATCAACACCTCTTGAACGCCCTCAAAACGGAAAGCTTTCGGCAATCGCACGGCCTGGCTGCGGCCATTGATGAAGAGTTTGGCGGTTTGCATATAAGTCCCTCGTGGAAAATATATATCAAATATATACCACAAAAAACATTAGTGACAAGCGCGAGATGTTAAAACGCCGTGAACTGATGCCCCAGATGGTTGCGCAGGTTCCACTTGCCGGCGGTGTCCAGAGCGCGCTCCAGACAGGCAGCCGGAGTAGGTTGGGCTGTCAAGCCCAACAACCCCGTCATTCTCCATAATCCCCATCCTTTTCCTGCTGCACGCCCCAGTCTTCGCTAACCAGGCCCAGCCTGATGTAACGGTGGATGCTTGAAAACGGCCAGTCGCTTGCACGAGCCACCTAGCCCGGATATTTCACCAGGTCGCGGGGTGATGGCGAGCCTAGTTGCGAGCAGATTTGCGTATCCCGCGCCAAGCCAATAGCCATGCCTATTAGCGCGAAGCGGGGGCGCGAAGATGCCGTAAATTGGCCGCCAGCAACCGCGAAGGCCGGCGGTACAAAGTGGTTTGCCGCCAAACATCCTGCAAAGCCTCTGCTCATGCGCCTTCCCATGAAATTTTTGGCTGGTCTGGTGAAATATCCGGGCTAGCCATGTTTAACCGGGTTGTAGTGGACATAGTCAACATGGGCCTGCAAATCGAGGTCATCCCGAATCTGGTGTTCCCAGTAACGTCTTTGCCAGATGCCGCGTTCGCGCTTGGCGGCGCGGCTTGCCCGGACAGGTTCATGCCTTGGTATGCCACGGGAAAACTTCGCCTTGATGAGCGACCAGCGTTTTGGATAATCCGCATCCTCCGGCGGCAGTTGCCAAATAGCATGCAAATGATCAAGCAATACAACCAAGGCGATGATGCGAAACGGGTGATGGGTTTTGACTTCCGCGATGGCTTCGCGCAGCAATTCTGCCCGGTCAACCAGCAATGCGCTTTTGCGTTCGGCCAGCACCACGGTGAAGAAGTAAGCTCCGCCTGCGGCATTTGCCTGCCGGTAACGCATTTCAGCTCCTTGTGTTGGGCTTTATTTCATTCAGCCCAAGCTACGCGAGAGTTGGCCGGATGGTATATGCCAACTCACCCCCGCTCGTAATCCAGATGCCCATCAATCACCGTGGCCTTGACCGCACCCGGCAGTTCGATGCCAAGGAATGGCGTGTTCTTGCCCTGGCTCTTGAGGGTTTTCGTGGTCACGGTGAAGCGCGCCCTGGGATCGAATACGCAGATGTCGGCGTTTGATCCAACAGAAAGCTGTCCGCCCGGCACGCCAAGAATTTGCGCGGGCTTCCAGGTGATGCGGTCGATGGCGTCGATGAGCGGCACGCCATGTTCTTCCGCCCATTTCAGGGTCAGCGGCAGGAGCAGTTCGACGCCCGATGCGCCGGGCGAAGCTTCGCCGAATGGCAGCTGCTTTTCGTTGTCATCGACTGGCGCATGATCCGAGCACACGGCGTCGATCGTGCCATCCTTGAGCGCCTCGGCCAGCGCATCGCGGTCGCGCAGGCTGCGAACCGGCGGGAAGAAATGCAGATTGCTGTCGAAGCGGGTCAGGTCGATCTCTGACAGGTGCAGATGATTGGCGGAAATGTCACAGGTCACATTGACGCCCTGCAGTTTGGCGGCCCGCACCATGGCGATGCTTTCCCGGGTGGACAGGCGAGCAAGATGAATGCGCGCGCCGGTCTGACGGGCAAGCAGCAGGATGTTGGAAAGCGCCACGGTTTCCGCCAGGGCGGGAATGCCGGGCAGCCCCAGCCGGGATGCGACCGGACCATCGTGTGCGACGCCGCCCCTGGCAAGATAAAAATCCTGCGGTCGCAGCCACACCGGGAAGTTGAAAGTGGTCGCGTAATCGAACGCGCGCAGCAGCACCTGCGTATCGGCAATGGGCGTGTCGGCCTGGGTGAATGCCACGCAGCCGGCTTCGGTCAGCTCGGCCATTTCGGTGAGCGCTTCGCCCTTGAGTTTTTGCGTGAGCGCGCCGACGGGATAGACGCGCGGGCCAGGCAGGTTTTTCGCGCGGAACTTGAGCATCTCGACGAGGCCAGGCTCGTCCAGCGGCGGATCGGTGTCAGGCGGGCAGGCCAGCGAAGTCACGCCACCCGCCGCTGCGGCCAGCATTTCCGATTCCAGCGTGGCCTTGTATTCAAAGCCCGGTTCTCTTAATCGAACCGAAAGATCGACCAGGCCCGGGCAGACGACGCAGTCCGTTGCGTCGATGGTTTTGTTGGGATGGAAGCCGTCCGGCATCTTGCCGATGGCGGCGATTTTTCCGGCGGCGATAAATATGTCAAACGGCTGATCAATGCCGTTCATGGGGTCGATGAGATGGCCGTTCTTGATGTGCAGTTTCATTGTGCCGCCACCTTTTGAACAATCCTCTCCCAGCCAGAGAAGGTGGCGAAACCGGGCGAGGGAGGATATTGGAGAAGAATAGACATTTCTCCCTCACCCCTAACCCCTCTCCCGCTGGGAGAGGGGAAAGATATGACGTGTTCTTGCGTCATGTCGTTGGTCCCATCAACAAGCTCATGACGGCCATGCGCACCGCGATGCCGTAGGTGACTTGCGGCAGGATGACGGACTGCGGGCCGTCCGCCACTTCGGAATCGATTTCCACGCCGCGGTTCATCGGGCCGGGATGCATGACGATGGCATCGGGTTTGGCCAGCGCCAGCTTCTCGGGTGTCAGTCCATATTGTTTGAAGTATTCCTGCGCGGAAGGGAGCCGCGCGCCTTTCATGCGTTCGTTTTGCAGGCGCAGCATGATGACAACGTCCACATCCTTAAGACCGGATTTCATGTCATGGAACACATGCACGCCCATCTGTTCAACACCGGCCGGCAGCAGGGTGCGCGGGGCGATGACGCGGACTTCCGGCACGCCCAGCGTGGTCAGCGCATGGATTTGCGAACGCGCCACGCGCGAATGCAGCACGTCGCCCACAATGGCCACGCGCAGATTGTGGAAGGCGCCCTTGTAGCGGCGGATGGTGAACATGTCGAGCAGGCCCTGGGTCGGATGCGCGTGGCGGCCATCTCCCGCATTGACGACCGATATGTGCGGCTCGACGTGCTGGGCGATGAAGTGCGCCGCGCCGGACTGCGCATGCCGCACGATGAACATGTCGGCATGCATGGCGGTGAGGTTGGAGACGGTATCCAGCACGGTTTCGCCCTTGCTCTGGGCGGAGGCGGCAATGTTCAGGTTGACGACATCGGCCGAGAGCCGCTTGGCGGCGATTTCAAACGTGGTGCGGGTGCGGGTGGAGGGTTCGAAGAACAGGTTGAAGATCGCCTTGCCGCGCAGCAGCGGGACTTTCTTGACCTCGCGCTCGCCAACGTCGATGAATGATTCCGCCGTATCCAGAATCCGGGTCAGGATGGCGGGAGGCAGGCCATCCAGGGTGAGCAGGTGCTTGAGCTGCCCGTCGGGGGTGAGTTGCTGATGGTTCGCCATCTGGGTCAGGCGAGAGTCAGCATGAGTTGGCCTTGTTCATCAAGAGACAATTGTACGTTTTGTCCGGGGGAAATATCCAGCGATGCGCCGCAATAATCCGGGCGGATGGGCAGTTCGTGACCGCCTCGATCCACCAGCACGGCCAGCTTGATCGAAGCGGGGCGGCCGTAATCAAACAATTCGTTCATGGCGGCGCGGACGGAACGGCCGGTATACAGCACATCGTCCACCAGGATGATGGGATGATCCTCGACGCTGAACGGAAGCTGCGTGGTTTTGACCCCGGGGTGCAGGCCGCGTCGGGAAAAGTCGTCCCGGTAGAAGGAAATGTCCAGCATGCCCAGCGGGGTTTTGATGCCCAGCGCCTGGTGCAGCCATTCCGCGACCCAGACGCCGCCGGTATGGATGCCGATGAAGGCGGTGTCCTTGGTGATGGCCGGGCGCACGGCCTGAAGCAGATTGTCGAGGAGGGTTGCCGCATCAGGCAGTGGCGCGTTCATCAAAAAAGCCTTGAAGTATGAGTTGAGCGGCGAGCGCGTCAACGGAATGACGTGATTTTGCCATGCCGCGGCCTTCCGCGCGCAATTCATCCTCGACGGCCGCGCTGGTGTAACGCTCATCGTGCAGAAAAACGGGCAGTGTGTAACGCGCTTCCAGTTCGGCCGCGAAGTTGCGCGCCGCGCGCGTCATCTCGTGCTCGGAACCATCCGGATGCAATGGCAGACCGACGACCAGCAGGCCCGGCCGCCACTCGGCGATCAGTTTGTCGATTGCGGAAAACCGCGCCGGGCGGGAGTCAGCCTTGATGGTGGTCAGCGGATGAGCGACACCGATTTCCAGTTCACCCGAAGCAACGCCTGTTTTCTTGAGCCCGAAATCGAAACAAAGAACTGTCCCTATCATCTCAAATACCCGCAGGCATCGTAGCGAGCAGTTGAAGGGCAAGGCGTGATGCGCGCAGGAAGCGGAGTGTATGAGATATACATGAGCATTCCGAGCACAACGCAACGCTGCCATTCAACTGCGCAGTATGATGTATGCGGGAATTTCAAGCGTGGCCAGCCTCGTCGGACAGATTGGAAAAATCGATGCCCAGAAGCTTCATGGCGGCGGGAAGGCGTTCTTCCGGCGGCAGATCGAAAATCACCTTGGGATCGGCTTCGACCGACAGCCAGGCGTTTTGCGCGATTTCAGATTCGAGCTGGCCGGCCGACCAGCCGGCGTAGCCCAGCGATATCATGAATTTGTCCGGCCCCTCGCCCTGGGAAACTGCTTCCAGCACATCTTTTGAAGTCGTCAGACTCACCGTTTCATTGACATTGAGCGTGGAAGAATATTTCTGCGGCGGGGTGTGCAGCACAAACCCGCGCTCGGTCTGAACAGGGCCGCCGAAATACACCACTTTTCTGCGCAGATTTTCGGGCAGGGGAAGTCCGATCTGCTCAAACAACGCCGAGAGGTCGAGGTCGATCGGCCGGTTGATGACCACGCCCAGTGCGCCTTGCTCGCCATGGTCGGCGATATAGGTCAGCGTTCCCGAAAAATTGGGATCGGCCATGTTGGGCATGGCGATCAGGAAGTGATTGGTGAGGTTGACGGTGTCCATAGCTGCGGCATATTTTAACGCTTGCCGTCCTGACGGCATGAATCTGTCTGTATGGTATGAATCCAGATGGTAGGGATTTGTTCAATGTTGCCCAAAACAGAGCAAGCCATGTGCCAGAATTTGGCCAAATCCTATATTTCGTTCCATCGAAAGAAGCGGCGCTGATACGCCATGCCGCGCTGGACCGAATGCGTGATTCCTGCTTTTTTGGTGGATGATGGGTGGATGTGGGCGGCCGTTCGAGCTTTGCAACGGGATCGCAATAACCTGCCAGGGTTGTGTGTTGTCGGATAAAACCAGAGGGGGCGTATTGCCCAAGGCCCGCCAAGATAACGCTAACAGGGTGTTGAGAAAGGACTGCGAGGGCGTGATGCTGCGTCAAAAACAGGCTCAAAATGCGCATGTATCACGTATACACTCCGCTTTTTCGCCTGTTTTTTCCTTGCCTGACGCCCCCTCGCCACGTTTTTGAACACCCTGCTGAATCATTCGCATCCGCGAAATATCAGCCGAAAACTTTTCCGGCACATGTCCGTGAAAATTTGTGCATGCAATGGCTTACATCATTGAACGATGATTGCATCAAGTAAAAACAATATGATCAGGCGCTGATCTCGCTGCGGGTTTCGTTGAGTTGCCGGAGCAGATTTTCCAGTTCGGTTTCCAGTTTACGCAGTTCTGTTTCACAGGCGTTCAGACGATCAACGGGTGCGTTGATGTTTTCTTCCTTTTTGCGAAACAGATGCAATTGATCGGAAATCTCTTTGAGATGTGACATGATTCTTTCGCACTCGTCCTTGCTGTGATCGATCAGAGGGCGTTGAAGTTGCCAGGCTGAAACAAAGCCAATCACCGCCGCGGCAGTCAGGGCGGCCAGAATGAGTAGGGCGTATTCCCACATGGCGCTTGTTATCCCAGTACGAATTCGATGCGACGGTTTTTCGCACGGCCTGCCGGGGTGTCGTTATCGGCGATGGGGCGACTGCCGCCAAAACCCGCCGAGTGCAGGTTTGCCCGGTCAATGCCTTTGCCAGCCAGATAGTTCATCACCGCCAGCGCGCGGGCTTCGCTCAAAGACTGGTTTTTCCCCAGTCTGTCCTGGCTGTCTGTATGGCCTTCGATGGAAAGGTGCAGATGCGGTTGGCTCTTCAGCAGGCCGACGACTTCATCCAGATATTGCCGGCTTGAGCGCGTGAGGGTGGCGCTGGCGACCTCGAACTGGATGCGGGGTTGTTTGAGCAGTGAAATCAGGTCGGGGGCGGGGGTGGATGCAGCAGACTTCGCTTCCGGGGTGGGCGCGGCAGGAGACGGTGCGGCAGCGTTTTTAGTGGGAGACTCGCTTGGGTTGACTATCTCCTCGGGATGAGCCGGGATGGACTGGAGCAGAGCCTGATCGATATCGGGCTTGACGTGTTCTGCGCTGTCAGGGGTCTCCTGGACTTGTGTTCCTGTTGTCGTCGCTTCCCGGGCCAAAGGCTCGGCGTGCAGCCGCGGCAGAAAATAAGCGAGGGTGGCCGCGCTAAGGGCAAGGAAAGCTGCGACAGTGGCTATCAGGAAGGTTTTTGGGCTCATGCGCATCATTGCTCAATGAATTGAGGGTATGTTCACATGTAATGACCAGCCAGATTGTTAATTTTTGCTTTGACGTCTGGGTCTTGCGGTGACCGGATTTACTACGTTTTTATTCTTGGTTGACGGCGGGGCATTCAGCATGGCCCTTTAAGATTACGCACTTTAGAACAGGCTTATAAAAAAGCCCTGGCATGACGCCAGGGCCTTGTAACCGGTATAAACCAGTCGGAAGATTACAGCATTTTGCGGCGGCGCATGGCGCCCATGCCAAGCAGGCCAAGGCCCATCAGCGCCAGGGATGCCGGCTCAGGAACTCTGGTCACAACGGGATCCGTGAACGAAATCCCGAAGTTGTCCATGGCCAGGTCCCAGCCTGCCGTGCCATTCAATGTCATGCTCAAGGTGCCGCCAGCCGCGATCAGGGCCGGGTTGATCGCGAAGGTAATGATCTGGTTGAGCGTATTGGGTGCAATCGCGGAGGACAGCAAAGTGGCGCCGTTCAGCGCGAACACCACATCCGTCGGGTTGCCGTCGGATTGCAGTACGAGCGAGGAAAAGCTCACATTGGTTGCGCCAGTCGGCACGAGCCCTGCAGCAATGTTCCAGCTCAAAATGACTTCCGAGTCATCGCCGGTGCCATTGGTGATATCGAGAATGCCTGCCGTGACTTCAACGGTATTGCTGACAGGTGCAACCGCGCTCAGCATGTTGGTGCTGATCGTGCGAACGCCCGCTATTGTACTCACAACGGGAGCACCGTTGGCCGTGGTATCCGATACCGGCCCCTGGTCAACCGAGAAGTCGTCGATGGAAATGACGCCGGCCTGTACAACACCGGCCGCCATCATCATGGCTGACAATGCGATTAATTTTTTCATGACTATGACCTTCCATGGAGAATGTTAACTAATTGTTTATGCTGGTGTTATTTCTCACCGATGGCGCATAAAGCAATGTGTGTGCCAATCAAGTAAGCTATTGTTCCATAAGCCGGTAGCGCAGAAACCGCATGGATGGATGTCAATAACTCCGACATCGCTTTGCAAAGAGAAGCCGGGTATTTGTAAACTCGGTACGGCGAGCAAGACCAGAATTGAAGCCCCGTCGAAAAGTGGTCCAAGAATTTGATGATTGAAGCTTTTTCTTGATGCGGACGTGGCTGTAAATGAATGACGGGGCCTTTCGGCCCCGTTTTTTTGATCAGGCGTTGTGGTAGCCGGTAATCACATCCACTTCGTTTTTGGAACCCAGCACGACGGGCACGCGCTGGTGAATGTTTTGCGGTTGCAGATCCAGGATGCGCTCGCGGCCGGTGGTGGCGGCGCCGCCTGCTTGCTCGACGATGAAGGCCATCGGATTGGCTTCGT
>CAZVBY010000064.1:0-10736 GCA_964625895.1 uncultured Thiobacillus sp. | reverse complement strand
CGACGACATCAAGCCGACGAGATTGAGTTGTGGGTGGTAAAATGAGAATTGCTGTGCGATCAACGACAGCCTTGACGAGCAAGTGGACGAAACGCACTATCACAAGCCTTGTGTGCGGAAAATTTTTGCTTCCATCCAAAAAAATACCCTCACCCCCGAAGACCGCACCCGCATGAAAGACGAATACAGTGAAGATCTCTTGCGCCGTGCAGAATGGGACAAAGCCGAACAACAAGGCATAATGAAAGGCATAGCGAAAGGACGCGAAGAAGGGCGAGAGGAAGGAGCAAAAATCAAAGCATTAGACATTGCCAGCAACCTGTTAGATGTGCTGGATGATGCCACCATTGCCAAAAAAACAGGCTTGACAGTGGTGGAAATCTCAAACCTGCGTCAAGAGAAGCGATAAGGCAAGTGATCTACCTCTACGGCGCAGGCGGACACGGTAAAGTCGCCTTCCACACCCTAATCCAACAACAAAAACATGTTGAAGCCTTCATCGACAACAATGCGCGTGGGCATTTGTGCGGTCTGCCAATACTTTCCCCGCCGGAAATTCAAGACCTATCCCCCTACGCCATCCACTTCGCCATTGGCAATCAGCGTACTCGGCGAAGCCAACATGCTCAAATTCACCGGGAGCTGAGTTCCTGCTACACTTAAGCAGTGGCATCATTTACCAGCGGGAGAAACATCATGAATTGGCAGGAAATCTGCTCCAACCCTGCGCTGCAAAACTTACCCTATAAAATGGAATTGAACCAACAAGGGCAGATCATTATGAGTCCAGCCAGTGTCATACATGTGATCTTCCAGGCAAAGATCATTGAGCTTCTCAACAAACAAGCCACGGATTGGTTAGCTGTACCAGAGTTTCCGATCGAAACCAGTGACGGCGTTAAAGTAGTGGATGTCGGTCTATTAACACCCGCGCAAATCGTTTCCCTAAAATGTCATATCACCTCTGCTTTCGCGCCCATCCTCTGTGTGGAAGTACTCTCCCCTAGCAGTACCCTTATCGAAATGAATCACAAGAAAAACTTATATTTCGAGCGCGGGGCTGAAGAGTTCTGGTTGTGTGACCAAGCAGGACACCTCAGCTTCTATGATAAAAACGGGGAACTAAGCCAATCTAAGCTCATACCTGATTTTCCCAATGACATAGATTTCTGATGATACAGCGCGGGAGCTTGGGCAGGAACAAACCTCCAGTTCCCTGATCAACCATTAATACGTTTGACGTGATGACTATCACAGCCTTTATGTAATCCAGCACTTACAATCATCGACATCTTACAACATTTACTAAACCAGCGTTTCAGTGTACTAAACGGCTGATGGTATACCAATTTTATCGGGCAAACTTCTATTACGGGAAATAACTAATGACACATAAAAACCCTTACGCCAGCATCTTCCAACTGCAACGCTGGCAAAAACGATTGTTAATGCTCACAACCGATCTGGTTCTTTTACCCCTAGCCGTTTGGGCTGCATTTGCAATGCGTTTGGGTAGCTGGACTCCCGACTTAAAAGATGGTGTATGGTTATTAGTGTTAGCGCCCTTGGTCAGCATTCCAGTGTTCGCTAAATTTGGGCTGTATCGCGCTATTATCCGTTATATTGGTGGACAAGCTATCCAAGCAACATTTGTAGGCGTTCTGCTGTCTAGCCTGCTCCTTGTGGCATTGGCAAGTCTATTCGATGCAGAAGGCATTCCACGTTCCGTTTACCCGATATATGTTGGCACTGCCTTCTTGTTGATTGGTGGCAGCCGTTATCTTATTCGGCGCTATTACCGGTTCATGCAGGATAAAAAGGGCAATAAGATTCCGGTGGCTATCTACGGCGCAGGCGAATCTGGCAGACAATTGGCGAGTATGTTAACCCGCAGCCCAGAATACGCCCCAATACTCTATCTGGATGATGAAGCCACCTTACACAACACCACGATTGCAGGCATAAAAGTCTATGATCCCCTGTTACTACCGATTTTGATTGAAAAATACCAGATACAACAAGTGCTGCTCGCCATACCTTCCGCCAGCAATGCACGCCGCCGCGACATTATCGCCCAACTGGAAAAACTCCCAATACATGTACGCACGATTCCCAGTCTCAACGAACTCGTCTCAGGCAATAGCGACATTGACCATTTGCGCGAAATTGATATTGAAGAATTGTTAGGACGCATCCCTGTTGCCCCTGATGAAAACTTACTTAGCGCCAATATCTATCAAAAAAACATTATGATTACTGGTGCAGGTGGCTCAATTGGCTCAGAACTGTGCCGTCAAATCATCCGTTTATCACCTAAGCGGTTGGTCTTATTTGAATCTTCCGAACTGGCACTCTATCAGATCGAGCGAGAATTACAGGAGTTGATGGCGCATGAGAACCTGACTATCCCCCTGATTCCCACCCTTGGCTCGGTACAAGACCGCTTGCGGGTAGAAGAAACGCTGCGTGCCAACCGCATTCAAACGCTTTACCATGCTGCCGCTTACAAACATGTACCGATGGTCGAATGCAATCCGATTGAGGGAATTCGTAACAACACATTTGGCACCTTCTATACCGCTCAAGCCGCGCTAAACGTGGGCGTAGAACGCTTTGTTCTTATCTCAACCGATAAAGCCGTGCGCCCTACCAATGTGATGGGCGCGAGTAAACGTCTTTGCGAACTGGTTCTGCAAGGTTTCAGCCAAGTTTCCAGTAAAACAGTCTTTTGCATGGTACGCTTTGGTAATGTGCTGGGTTCATCCGGCTCCGTCGTACCCTTGTTCCGTCGCCAGATTCAGGAAGGCGGACCAATCACTGTCACACACCCTGACATTATCCGCTTCTTTATGACCATTCCCGAAGCAGCACAATTGGTAATACAAGCCGGGGCGATGGCTAAAGGCGGGGAGGTTTTTCTGCTGGATATGGGCGAACCTGTCAAGATTCTTGATCTTGCCAAACGCATGATTCATCTCTCTGGTTTACGTGTACAAGATGACACCAACCCACACGGTGACATTCGCATTGAAGTGACCGGCTTGCGTCCTGGTGAAAAACTGTATGAAGAGCTATTGATTAACAGCGATGCCGAGAAAACGGAGCATCCGCGTATTTTCAAAGCAAACGAAAACTGCCTCCCTTGGCTGGAACTCGAAGCGGTACTAGACAAGTTACGCCATGCTTGCGAACAACGTAATTTAAGCGTGGTCTACCGCCTGCTCGGTGAAAATGTGCAGGGATATGTTAATAAATCCGCAGCATCCATGCCCTCTTCTGCGGTTGTATTAACGTTACCCATGAAAAAAGTAGGTATTTAAAAATAATTAAATGACGTGATGAATCTCACACCCATTAGGCAACAAATACTTTATACTAAACGAATGATAGATTTACACAGCCACCTTTTACCCGCACTCTGTGACGGTTCACAGAACTTGGAAACGTCACTGGCAATGGCGCGTCTAGCCGTTGCTGATGGCACTACGCATCTGGCGTGTACCCCGCATATTTATCCGGGCGTATACCCGAATTCTACGGCGACTATCGCACCAGCTCTGCGCAATATGCAAGCGGAGCTGGATGCACGTAACATTCCCCTGACATTGGTTATGGGGGCTGATGTTCACATGGTGCCTGAGGTTATGGATGGTTTAAAACAGGGCAGCATTCCCACGCTACACGGTTCGCGCTATTTCTTGCTGGAACCATCTCACCATGTGCCCGTACCGCACTTTATGGCGCAAATTGAAAACTTCTTAAATGCCGGTTATATCCCGGTGATTACGCATCCTGAACGGCTACGCTGGTTGGATGAACATTATCAGGAATTTATTCAGGCAGCACGCATCGGCGCTTGGTTGCAAATTACGGCTGGAGCCATCACCGGGCATTTTGGACCATCTGCCAAAAACAGGGCTGAACGTTTGTTGCGCGATGGTGTCGTACATCTGATTGCCTCAGATGCACACAGTATTGAACATCGCCCCCCCATTCTGTCGGCAGGCGTAGCCAAAGCCATTAGCATCATGGGTGATGAGAGCGAAGTCATGCGCATGGTTCAGGGTCGCCCACAAGCGATTTTGGATAATGCTGAACCTGACACCTTGCCTTTACCTGCTGGGTTATTGAGGCAAGCAACACAACCAATACAGCGACCAATCAAGCAACATTGGTATAACCGTTTGTTTTGCTGATTAAATGACTGAAAATAAATCAAGCTTAAATAGGGTTTCTTATGAATGCGTCTGTAAAACATATAAGATTTTCGCTGGCGGTAACGGCGCTAATCTGCTGCATAGGGTTATCGGCCTGTAGTACAACGGGGGGTAGCGCATCAACGGCTGATGGCAATAATGATGCGGTTACAGCTCAACTTTTTTCAAATACCAATGAATTGGATTACACCTCATCCTCTGAACAAGTCAGTATCGCTGCTGGCGACATGCTTGAGATCAAAGTGTTTCAAGCCGAAGAACTTTCCGGCAAAGTGCGCGTTGATACCAATGGGCAAATTTCTTTGCCCCTGATTGGCGCACTCACGGTAGCAGGCTCCACCCCGATTGAAGTAGAAAAAAAGCTCACTGCGTTGTTGGGTAAAAAATATTTACAAAATCCGCAAGTGACCGTATTTATGGAAAGCTTCACCAACCAACGGGTGACGGTGGAAGGCGAAGTCAAAAAACCCGGTGTTTACCCGATTACGGGAGCCGTTACTTTAGTGCAAGCCATTGCCATGAGTGAAGGTTTATCAGGGTTAGCAGACTCGTCGAAGATCGTTTTATTCCGACGCAGTGCCGATCAAACCAAAGCCTATCATCTCGACATTGATGCGATTCGTAAGGGAACAATGCGTGACCCTTATTTGCGCGGTGACGATCGGGTAATTGTACACCGTTCCGATAGCCGCTACTGGTTACGCGAAACCGCCACCCTGTTAAGCCCATTCTCCGCGATCAACAATATTCTAAGATAACGTAATCGGGATTATTACCATGACACATCGAAATATTCATTCTGAACCCGACGCGTTACAACCAAATCAAGGATTAGTTCCTGTGCAACAGCGGGCGCTGGTAGCGACTCAATACGACTCCCTCAATCGTCAGGATGACAACGATGATGATGAAATTGATCTGCGTGAACTATGGTCAGTCATCAAGCGGCGCAAAGGTACGATATTTTTAATATTTGTGTTGGTTTCCTTGATTAGTTTACTGGTAACGTTAAGTATGACCCCCATTTACCGTGCCAGTGTTACCCTAGAAATCAATACCGAAGAAAAACGAGTGCTGGATTATGACGTTGAGGCAGGTGCACAACGCCCCACTGACAACAAAGACTTTTACCAAACCCAGTACGAGTTATTAAAAAGCCGTAGCTTGGCAGATCGGGTCATTAATACCATGGGGCTGGAATCGCGCTTGAAAGGTGATGAGCTTGCACGCCCGTTTTATGCCGATACCCTAGAGACTGTCAAAAGTTGGTTCACCCCGCTAGCCGATACTGCCGCTGATGCAACAACCAGCAAGAATGATGCAAGCACGGATATGGCTGCTAAACGCGGAGAACGCCCGCTGTCCAGTGTGTTCTTAGCCAATGTGACCGTGGCACCGGTTAAAAACTCTAAAATCGTTACCGTTCACTACGATGATCCTGACCCTGAAATGGCGGCATTGGTTGTCAATACCTTGGCTGACAGTTATATCAATATGAATCTGGAACGTCGTGCTGGCTCCACTGACTACGCCAAAAAGTTTCTCGAAGAACAATTGGTGCAAACCAAAAGTAAATTGGAAGAATCGGAAAGTAAGCTAGTCCAATATGCCAAAGATAAATCCATTTTTAATACCGACGACAAAACCAGTTTGGTTTCTCAAAAACTGCAAGGGCTTAGCGCTGCTCTGACCGAAGCGGAAAAAGATCGTATTGCCGCCGAAAGCGACTTTAAACAGGCACAAGCCAGCAAGAGTCTGAATCGCGTACAAGGCAGCATGGTCGTCCAGCAACTCAAGACCAGCAAAGCTAAATTACAAGCAGATTATCAAGAAAAACTGCAAATTTACAAACCTGACTACCCGTTAATGCAACAACTGCAACAACAAATTACAGAGTTGGATCAAGAAATTCGCCGCGAATCGTCACTGGAACAAAATACCGCACAGAGTGCGCTGCAAGCGGACTATCTGGCAGCCAAACAAAAAGAAACGCAATTAAAGGCAGAAGTGGAAAAACACAAGCAGGAATTATTAAACAGCCAAGATAAAAGCATTGGTTACAATACGCTGCAACGTGAGGTGGAAACCAATCGCCAGTTGTACGAGGGGCTATTGCAACGTGTTAAAGAAGTGAATGTTGCCGGTTTGGCGAATACCAATAATATTGCAATTGTTGATAGCGCCTTAGTCCCTTACGCTGTTCACAAACCCAATAAACGTCTGAATTTAGCGCTAGGCGCGGTATTAGGGTTATTTATTGGAACTGTTGTGGCGTTCCTGCTGGAGTTCTTGGATGACCGTATCAAAAGCACCGAAGACTTAGAAAAGGTGCTACCTATCCCTGTACTCGGCATAGCACCGACCGGCGGCAAAGAATTGAAACAACACAATTACGCGTTATTAACCATTGAAAAACCAACCTCAGCAGTGGCAGAGTCGTTCCGCTCACTGCGCACCAATTTAATGTTTGCCACCCGCGAGGGTGCGCCAAAAGTTATGAATGTTACCAGTTGTGATGCCAGTGAGGGCAAAACCAGTACTACCATTAATTTAGCCACCGCTTTTGCCCAAGCAGGCAAGCGTGTCTTATTGGTCGATGCTGATTTACGTAAACCCACACTGCATAAACATTTCAAGCTGGATAACTCCAAAGGTTTTTCGCACTATTTGGTGGGGCAGGAACACTTGGAAAGCGTGATACAAGAATGCTTTATCCCTGAGGTGTATGTCATCACCTCCGGTCCATTGTCACCCAACCCAGTTGAGCTATTGTCCAGTGAACGCTTAAGTGAGCTAGTGGCGTTTATTGATAGCCCCGCCTGTGATTACGATATTATTTTGTTGGATTCGCCTCCCATACTGGGGTTAGCTGATGCACTGGTCATTGGCAATCGTACTCACGCCACCTTATTGGTAGCTGCCTGGAATCAATCGCATAAACGCCCATTGCAAGCTGCTTTCAGCCGCCTGCGACAAGCACGCAACAATGTGATTGGTCTCGTCATGACCAAAGCCAAAGGCAGTGCGGGTAGCGCTTATTATAATTATGATTACTATTACACCTACGGCGACAAAAAAGCGTTAGGTAGTAAAGCCGCTTAAGCTGTGATGATGCATACATTGCTTTGGCGTATCAGCTTATTATTGCTCGCATCGCTAACACTATACCTGAGTGTTAGCTACCGTGCGGGACACGTCGGGCCGGATGATTTCATTGATACTAGGCGCTCAACCACGGATATTGACCCCACTGGTTGGGTGCAGTTAGACAGCGATGACTGGTTTCAGCTCGCCGAACAAGCTGGGGATGCCGCGCTAGATCAGACCTATACCCTACAAGCACTCACTGTTAACCTCACCAGCGGGCGGGCAGTCGCCCGCTTAGCGGACAGTTACCTGCAACAAGGCAAATCAACCCAAGCCGAACACTTGGCACGTTTAGCCGCCCGCTTGGTCACTGCACAATCTGACACGCACCTGCCGTTGTCTTTTTTTTGGGGAAAAACCGGTAAAGCGGCGGAAATCGTGCAAACTTGGCATGTGCTATTTATTCGCGAACCCAGCTTACGCACCGCATTATTTCCACACCTGCGAGCCAAGGCAATGGAACCCGCAACTGCCCACTTGGTCGAGGCATTTGCAAAAAATCCACCCGTGTGGTGGGAAGCATTTTTTAACTATTTAGCACGCGATGAACACACAGCGCCCGACTTATTGGCGCGGTTATATCAACTGCGTTTACGCGCTGAAGCACCGCTGAATGATACGGAAATGAACGCTTACGTTAATCGCCTCATCAAAGACAAACGCTGGACACAAGCCCGTGAAGTCTGGCTCAGCAGTTTACCCACAGCAGCACAGGCTTATGCTGACCTACTCTATGACGGTAGTTTCGAGGGTGAATGGCACAACACAGGCTTTAGCTGGTTTTTTGGCAATCACAAACAAGTCAGTATTACACCGGGCATGACCTTCGGCATGGAAGGAAAACGCGCCCTCAAAATCACTTTCAGCGGCACGCAACACATCAAGTTTCAACACCTGTGGCAACGTTTGCTGTTAAAGCCTGCGTCGTATGAATTGCAGATGCGCTCCCGTGCCGATCAGTTCACTACCAGCAAAGGCTTAACATGGCGGCTACGCTGCATGGAAAACGATCAGGTGCTTGCCGAATCACCGGCATTACAAGAAAGTAAGCAGTGGATAACCGAAACCATGACATTTGAAATTCCCTCAGTTGATTGTGAGTCAGCCTTATTGCGCTTGGAAGCAACCAGTACCCGCGCACATGATCAGGTATTTAAGGGGACAATTTGGCTTGATTCCATCCAAATACGTGAAACCACGCCTGATGAACCATAAGGTTATGCACAAGGACTCCACACCAACCGATCATACAAGTCATGTGCAAACGGTGTTTGTACTGAGTGCTGCTTTACTGTGCTTCGCCCCATTAATGCGGGGTGGCAGGATGTATCCGGCATTAATGACCTTGGAAATCCTCAGTATTCTATTATTGCTGGCGGTGTTATGGTTCCCGCGTCACCTAAAACCCCTGCCATTATTCGCTTGGTTATTCATGGGCTTGGGTCTCTTCATCCCATTGCTTTACTTGATTCCACTACCCCTTAGTGTCTGGCAGCAATTACCTGGCAGAGCGCTGTATGCTGAAAGTTTAGCTGTTTTACAAGCCGCCGAGGCAACACCGCCTTACTTAAGCTTATCCTTAATACCGTCACGAACGCTGAGTACATTGCTGAGTCTCTTGCCTGTTGTCGCCATTTTTATGGCGACCTTGCAACTACCGAAGCCCTACATTATCCGGCTGGTGTACATCTTTTTGGCGGTAGCGACGTTTCAAGCGGCACTCGGTTTGATTCAATATGGCAGTGGTGCTGACTGGGCATTTTGGTGGAATATCAAGAACGGTAATAATGCCACGGGTACTTATCCTAATCGCGATCATTTTTCCGCCTTAATGGAACTGGCCATACCCATTGCCTTAGGGTTAACCGCCTATAACTTTCGGAATACCAAGCACACTGATGATCAGAGAGAACAGCGCTTTAATCAGACTATCGTGTTTTTCACCATTAGTTTGCTCCTGATTTTAGCGGGTATATTTGCACGTTCACGCACCGGGGTTGCGCTGGTGATGCTAGCATTGCTGCTATGCTCCATCCTATTTGCACGACACCTTGGCGGGAAACGCGCTTTAGGCTTTGGTACAGCGATTACCGTTATTGCCTCAGGTATTGCCGCTAATATTGGGCTTATCCCGGTGCTAAACCGGTTTGCAGTCGACCCCTTAGAAGACTTGCGTTGGGAGATGTTCACCCAAACTTGGGAAGCTGCTAAGCAATTTTTCCCATGGGGCAGCGGGCCGGGTACGTTTCAATCCGTATTCATGGCATTTCAGCCGTTAGAAATGCCTGTTTTCATTAATCATGCCCATAATGACTACTTGGAATTATTGTTGGAAACGGGCATTGTCGGACTCTTCTTGATGTTACTGTTTTTAGTGGTATACCTACAAGGTTGGTTTCAGTTGTACCAACGACGCCATAGCCGTGACGCGTGGGGCTATTTTTATTTTATTCAACTATCGGCGGGCATTAGCCTATTACTACTCTTACTGCATGGCTTGACTGACTTCAATTTTCACACACCTGCCAATGCTATCTTTTTTGCTTTTTTGGGCGCTGTTTTTTTAGTTCACAGTAAAAAAAGACAATAACTTAACGTTATTTATTTGCACAATAAAAAGCCCTCTTTCGAGGGCTTTTTATTTCACAGCAACAAAAACTCAACCACCGCTGACTGGCGTTGGCTCACCATCGGATGAATCACCGGATGCAACCACAACCGCTGCCAAGCCTACCCCTGCTGCTATTGCCAGCACACTAAAAGTACCACCGGCGAGAATACCACCACCGGCAGCAGTCACCGCCGGAATGACAGAAATAGCGGTACCAACAGCAACACCCGTCACCGTCGCTGCCTGCGCAGCCGCAATGGCAGCAGTGATGCCAGCAATGCCCGCAGACGCTGCTGCCTGTAATGTCGCTGAAGCAACAACCGAGGCTAACTGGCTACCCGCCAAACCAGGGATAGAGGCGGCGACACTGTTCGCAGCCTGAGCAATCATAGCGGCTGCGGCTTCACCACTTAAACCAGCAGCGGCAGCCTGTTGAGCAGCAGCCTGTGCGGCATTAAACACCGCACTTTGTGCATTAGATAATGCTGGACCAGACAAATTTGCAAACACTGGGGTCATTAGCCCTCCCGCCAGTGCAACGGCAACCATTGCCGACATAGACAATTTTTTAACCACGTTCATTTGGAAGCCTCCTTCCATACTATTCATTAAGTGAAACTGTATTATATACTAAAACAGCAGCTTGTTATGACAATAAATTTTAGTTATTATAGTATGGCATTTATGCAAATGAAAGAATTTATTTATTACAGCGATTCAGAGCATCCTAAAAATCTCGCACCCAGCCCTGTGGTTCATTT
>CAZVBY010000063.1:2006-10779 GCA_964625895.1 uncultured Thiobacillus sp. | reverse complement strand
GTCCGGCCGCAATCATTTCGGCGCGGGTAATGGTGCGCGTGTTATCGACTCGCCAGAACGTCGGAGGCTCGTTGGCCTCGATCCAGTCGCCGACCAGATTCTCGAGTTCGGCCTGTTTTTCCTTGTCACGCATCAGACCGTCGAGCCAGTCATCAGCAATTTCACCGCACTCGTCGGATGCGCGCTGCGCGATGTCTTCGAGGATGCTGTCGGCGGACACGTAGAAGGACGCCGGGCTCTTGTGGTTTTCACCAACCTCGATGCTCTCCAGGTCCGGGTTGTCACGGAATGCGTCGGCAGCGGCATCCTCTGGGGTGGCGAACTCACCACGAAAGAACTCGCCGTCAGTGCAATGGCTGTACGTCATGCTGCCTCCTTCATGCGACCAGCCACGCCGTTATCGATCCAGACCGCCCCGATGGTCTCCGGCAGCTGCGCCGGCAGCGCCTTCAGGGTGCCGAAGATCAGCGCCGTGTCGATTTCGTTGTCCTCGGCCAGGGCTTCGAGCCAGCACAGCAAGTCCTCGCGTCCCTTGAGGTCCAACACGTCGAAGCGATCGAGGACCAGGATGCGCAGCTTCGACAGGTAGGACACGGCCTCGGCGATCATGGCGTCAGCGCGCCACTTCTCCGACTCCGACAGCAGGGCATAGGCGCGGCCGTCGGCGGTGATGTTCATGCCGGCATCGATCTTGACCGGCGACCATTCCGAGGTCGCGCTTGAAATGGCCATGCGGTCGTTGATCGGCCCCAGCGCCTCGGCAAGCATTTCCCCCGGGATGCCGTCCGGCGCCAGCGCGTCGGCGATTGCTTCCCACTCCTGCACGTCCTGATGCAGCGCCGCGGCGCGGGTGGTCTTTTCGTCGGCCTGCGCAGCTTGTCGTGCGGCGTCTTCCAGCATGCGGATGCCGGCCTGCTGATTGGTGCGGCTGTGCTTGAGGGCGGCGATGCGGTTGGCCAGTGTGGTGATTTCCTCCTCGCCGGGCGCCTCCGTCATCCCGCTGTCCTCCAGCTCGCGGAGGGCCGCAGCAGCTGCGTCGGCAGCAGCCAGATCGCGCTTGCCGTTGGCGACGCAGCTCTCCATCAGGCGCATGGCCTTCTCGTACTCGGGCAGCTTGCCTACTGCCTCGGTGTCGGCCGTTGCGCCTGATTCGATGCTGCCATGTTCCGCCGAGTACTTTTCGAGTGCAGCGCTGGCATCGGCAAGATGCTTTCGCTGATTGGCGTCCATTTCGCCGAACGGGATCGCCATGCGCAGGGCCTCGTTCAGCGAGTAGGCCAAGTCATGCACAAGGCCGACCTTGCGGCCACCGCTGGCGCGCTGGCGGGCGGTCTCGACCTTGGATTCCCACTGCTTCAGCTCGGCCTCGTCCTTGATGAGCTTGTCCTGGATGCGGGCGTAGCGGCCGGCCTTCTCGCGCAACTCGGCCAGCTTGCCTGATTTCTCAGCCACATGGCGCGCACGGCCCTGCAGCTCGCCGAGGCGGCCGGTTTCGGCTTCCAGCTCGGCCTCGATCGCGGCCAGATCGGCGCGGGCCTGCTCCAGCTTGCCGGCGTCCGCCTCCGGTTTTGCCGCTGCCCATGAGGCCGCCTTGTTGCTGCCGTAGGCCTCGCCGCCGGTGGTGGTCTTCCAGCTGGCCTTGGCTTCCCGGGCCTTCGCCTGGGCTTCCTTCTGGCCGGCGTCGAAGCCAGCGCGCAGTAACGGAGCAACGTGCTCGACCTTCGCCGCGTTGCAGCCGCGAGCCGTCAAGCGATCCTTGACAGCTGCGCCGTCCGTGCGCAGCCCCATGAGGCCGAACAGGAAGGCGCGGCGGTGTTCGGTGGTCATCTGTGCGAACCGCTGGGCGTCGAGGACGTAGGGCAACGCCGTGTTCTCGAAATGCACACCCTTGCCGGCCGGCAGCACGATGGAGAACTGCGAGTCGTCGGTATCGACCTGGACGAAGCCGGTTTCCTGTCCGTCGGTGATCAGGGCGCCGTATTCCTTCTTCAGGCCCACGCGCACGCTCTCGCCGGTCAAGGCCATGCGAACGGCCTCTTGGAGCGACGACTTGCCGGCGAAGTTCTTGCCGGCGAACAGCGTCACCGGCTTGGTCAGCTTCACATCGATGTCGCGGGCGCCGATGAAGTTGCTGGTCTGGATGGCGGTGATTTTCATGATCAGGCCGCCTTCTTGTCGGTGGTGTCAGCGTCGTCGGCCGGGTTCTGCTCGTGCCAGTCGCGGAAGCCGCTCATCCACTTGGCGACCAGCTCGCTGCGGACGATCGGGCAATCGCTCTCGGGCTTGCCGTCGGCGGCGGCCTGGTAGCCGTCCTCGTAGGATTGATCCAGCTCGTCTTCGGTCGGGGTGGTTTCGCCCGGGGCCGGCAGTGCAAGCACTTCGCCTTCGATCACCTCGCCATCGTTGGCCGCGCCGTCCATGCCGCCGCCGTCGTTGTCGTGGTACTCGTGGCCAAGGTCCATGCCTCGCTGGTCGGCTTCGCCCTGGACATCGCTCATGCCGCCGGTGTGGTCGGCAGCGTTGGCAACGACGACCAGGACAGCCTTGCCGGCGACGTCGTAGAGCTCGTGCAGGTTGGCGGCGCCGGAGCCGAACTTGACGACGGCTTTCACGCCGTCCTTGATGGTGATCTGGTCGAGGTCGCCGGCCACCACCGTGCGGCCCTCGGCGGCCAGCAGATGCACGGCCATCTTGATGTTGCTCTCCACGCGGCTGCGCAGGCGGTCGATGATGTCGTCCTGCTTCGACTTGGTCAGCTCGGGCCAGGGCTTCGGCAGGAGCTTCAACTCCATCACGAGGGCTTGGAGCAGGTCTTTGCCGATGGTGTCGGCGGTCATGGTGCGGAAGTCTTGAGGTGCGTTCATGGTCTGGTGTCCTTTCGGTTATTCGTCGTTTGCGATGCGTTCAAGGTGTTGCTGCTGGGCGTCGCTGATGAACATGCGGCGCCCGTACTCGGCGTAGCGGGCCTTCATGTCGGCCACGAACGACTCTTCCCAGTCGTTCGCGGCATTCATGCGCGCGTCCTCGATCAGCTCCTCGAACTCCTTTCCCTCGTAGAGGTCTTGCACGCGCTGGCTCATGGGTTACTCCACGTTCATGCCGCCACGTTCGCGGCGGGTGCGGGCGGGCTGTGCCTGTTCGGCGGCTGCCTCGGCCATTTCGCGCTGGCGGATTTCGGCGATCTCCTCGGCGGTCGGCTGGAAGCCTCCGGCCTGCTGCCCAGCGCTCTGCTGCTCGAGCTGGCGCAGCTGGGCGTCGTCCTGATCGACGATCTCGCCGGTTTCCTGATCGACGGTGCCGGACGCGTAGGGGGCGTCATCGGGAACGATGGCGAAGTCGCCGTCCAGCGTGTCGAGGTGTTGGTCCTTGCCGCCTTCGGCCATGCCGTCGAGCGCCGCGGCGGTCTGGAACTCGATCGAGAGCGGCAGGTACTTGGCCAGCCGGCGGATCACCGTCTTGCGGCCCATTTCGGTGAAGTTGTCCTTCCAGGGGCCGTACTTCCCCTTGCTTTGGGTGGCGGCCATGATCTCCTGCACCTGGCGCATGCTCATGAACTCGAAGCAGTGGCCGCCGTCCTTGAGCTTCGCCACGGCATAGAAGCCGAGGATTTCGCCTCGGTCGCCCAGGGATGGGGTGTGAATCAGCTTCTCGTCGAGGCCATAGACCAGCTCGAACTTGTCGTTCGCGCAGACCTCGTGGGCGGCGATGCTGACGATCTGCCCGGAGCGGCGGGCGAGGTCGATCAGACCCTTGTAGCCGATGATGACCTGCACCGAATTGACCCAGCGCTCGTTGCCGTTCGCGTCCTTGCGCTTGGTGTTGAAGGGCACCAGGTAGGCATGCCCCAGCACCGTGTTCGGTTCGAGGCCCATCTGGGCGCATTGGCCGATGGCGCCGACCAGGCTGGCGACGTCGCACTTTGCCAGCGCCGGGGTAGTGGTGGCGGCGATCTGGGCGACCTTCAGCAGGCGCTCGGCGTTGAGGTGCTTCGGCAGCATTTTGGCGATCTCGCCTTGCTTGGTTTTCAGCAGGTGGGCGATCTGCTCCTTGGGCTTCATGTCGGCCAGTTGGACTTGGGTTTCGCCGCCGGTAGCTACGGCTTTAAGGGCTTGGGTGCTCATGGTGTCGTTTTCTCCTTAAGGGGGATTACTTGAGGACGAAGGGGCGGGCGCCGGGCTTCGTGGTGGTGAATCGGTCGATGTGACCGGCGGCTGGGGAAAGGTCGAGGTAGGCGGCCTTCCAATCGGTGGCGACGCTGTCCTTGTTGTTCTTCCAAGTGGCCAGCGGCTTGCCGCGGTAGATCAGCGTGGCGGCTGTGCCCATGCGGGCCTTAATCTGGGCGGCGATCAGCTCAATCTGGCCGTCCACGTTCTTGGCGTTGGCCTTCATGTCCTTGAGCTGCTGGCAGAGCAGCACCAGGTCGTCGTCGGCATCGATCGCGGTACCGCCGTCGCGCTGGTAGAGCCACTTCACATCGACCGGGTCGGTCGGGTCGGGCGGGTTTCGGTCTTGAACGCGCTTCCAGAACTCGACCTCGCGGGCGCGGATGCCGGCGATGGTTTCTTCATCGCGCTCGATCCAATGGACTCGGGGCTTTTCGTCGAACCCGGTCAGGGCGGCAATGATGGTCCGGCGGCGCGGCTTGATCATCAGGCCGTGCATGACCTGGGCGGCGTAGTAGATCGGAATTTCGTCGGAGTCTTCGTCGCCCCAAGCCTTTGCTGCAAAGGGATTCACGGTCTTGGCCTCGCCATTCACTTCCTCACCATCGACCAGCAGCTCCAGATCGATCTCGGCAGCCAGGAACGGAAACTCGGGATCCTGATAACGCTGATTGCGGGCGATGATTTCGACGTCGTGACCGCGATCCCGCAGTTCATCGACCAGCATTTCCACGACGATGGGTTCCCAGCGGTGGCCGCGGTCGAAAATCTTCTGCTTGGCCGGGGTGACTTCTTCGACGAAGGCGCCGATCTTCTTCTGGTAAAGCATGAAGGGCGTCATCCAAGGCGACAGGCCGAGGACGGCAGCAACGTCGGCACCGCCCAGGTAGGTGCTGCGGTCGGGTGCAAAAATGGATTCTGGTGCGTTCATGGTGTTTTCCTTGTGGTGGTCAGAGGGTTACGAGGGCCAAGCGCCATGACTTGCGGATGCCGTAGCCGCGGCGCAGGTAGTAGAGGAAGTCGCCGATGAGCTTGCGCATCACGCCACCATCGGCAGGGCGGCAATCGGGTGGGCCGAAATGACGAGCCCGGCGGGCGGCATCACGGCGTCGTCTTCGAAGAACATGTCCATTGCCCGGACGATGGCGTCGCAGGAGGACGCGGCCAGGACGTTCAGCTCTTCCGGCTTGGCGCCGGTCTGGATGCGGACGACGAACGGCAACATGGATTGCCCGACGCTGGCGTCATTGGCCGGTTCCAGGCGGAACAGCGGATGCACTTTGCACATGGTTCGCTCCTTGAAAATCTGCGCTATAAACAGAATACAGTGCGCAGAATATGCTTGGCGGCAATCTGTGTCAAGCGCAGATTTGCAAATAAATGGAGGTCAGCGCACTACAACGGGCAATCGCGGAATGCCTTGGGCGAAAAAAAGCCCGCACATTGGCGGGCTACGGAAGGAACTTAAGAGTGGTGGTAGGTCAGCGGCGAGCTTTGCGCCATTCCCACGGCGGGGTGGGCGCGCTTTCGGCCCATAGGCCGCGATGGTCGGCTCGGGCGACGTCCTGCAGCTGGTAGAGGCTGCGGTCGGTGACGTAGCGGTCATAGACCCATGCCATGCCGCGGCGGACCTGTTCGGCGTTGGCGTCGATTTCCGTCTTTACACCAGGTGTAAAGCAGTAAATCCGGCCGATGGTGCGGCCGTACCGATCGCGGCCTTGAGTGACGATGCGGGCCTGCGTCTCGAAGCACATGTCGGACAGGGACTGCTTCGCCCGGGCGCCGAATGGCTGGGCCTTCTCTGGGGCGTCGATCTCGGCAAGCCTGACTTTCACCAGGTCGTTGCCAGGACAAAGCGCCTTGATGGTGTCGCCGTCGGATATGCCGACTACCTTGCATTGCAGCTCACCGGCAGCAGCGGAGCCACAGGCAAGAGCGATCACAATGGCGCTGAACCGCAGCATCAGAAGCATGCGGACTGAATCTCGGTGAAGGTCTTGGAGTCGGTCGTGGCGAGGAGCTTGCGCCCATCCTTGAACTTGCAGATGAAGGTCACTTCCTTGCTGCGCCCGCCGGCCAGTACGCCAGCAAGGGCGCCGATCCCGCCAAGCGCGAGGCCGCCGACGATTCCCCAGCCGATCGCGCCGCCCATCCGCTTCATGCTTTCCTCGGATGCGACCTCCAGCTCCGCAATTTCCGACGCCGGCACCTTCTCGCTCTTGAAAATCCCGGTGGCGAAAATAAACGTGCCGGCGCCGAAATTAGCCGACTTGGCGTCCTTGAAGTCTCCCGCATGAACCTTCATTGATCCCAGCATTCAATCCCCCTACAGTTTTTTGAAGTCGCCCGGCTTGAAGTTCGGGCACCAATCGCATCCCTTTCGCACGGCCATGGCCTGAATCTGGTCCTCCGGCCTGGACGGGTGACCACGTTGCAGTCCCGGGGCTCCCCATTGGAGCAGGAACGCACAGGGGAACAAGTAGCCGGCCGGCGCTCGCAGATCGTCCAGGTCCAGGCTGACCATCCCATTATCGGCGACGGCGCCGCTGAACGGGGCAGTGACGACCTTGTTGCAGTGGGCCAGGTGATCGGTGCAGGCGCAGGCCTCCAGGTAGCAGGTCAGCACCGCCTCGATGCGCATGCGCTCGAGGATCAGCTTCCCGCCGGCGTAGAACTGGACGGCCTTGATGCCGTCGAGGTATCGGGTAGCTGCCAGCGCAAGGGCGACTTGCTCCCTGGACCGGCCGAAGGCCGCGTAGTGGAACAGCGTGCCGTTCATGCCGGCCTCGCCGTATTTGGCTGCCTGCTGGGCGATATTGACCGCCGCAGCGTAGCCGGCCGAGCGTGACTTCGGAAACGAAACGGCGACAACCTGCTCGATCGAGTCGCGGACCAGATCGACCGACGTGCTTCCGGTTGTAGCCGGCAGCCCCATTATCTCTTCCTGTATCGGCGGTGCTCCACCATCGTCCCGATGATGTGGATATGGGTCAGATCGGAGCGCATCGACGGGTAGTCTTCGTTGAGCGGCACCAGCTCGAAGACCTGCTGCCCTTGTTCGTTCGTGCCACGAGGGCGGTACTTTTTGAAGGTGGCCTCGTTCTCGCCATTCTTGGCCACGACGTAGTCCCCGGGAAGGGGGGCGACAGCCGTGTCGATGATGACCGTGTCGCCTTCGCGGAACTCGGGGAGCATGGAATCGCCCTTGATCCGCAGGGCGAAAGCGTTTGACGACAGATCGAGGTCGGTCAGCAGCCATTCGGCAGCATCGCCGACGGCATAGGCATCCACCGCCTCGGTCATGTGACCGGCCTGAACATGGCTGATTAACGGAATGCGGCGCGTGCCAAGCGGAACTTGGGCAACGTTGCTTTCCTGCATAGCGCCGGCAAACAAGTCGGCAACCGAGCAGCCCAGAGCCTTGGCGATCTTGTGCAGCATTTCGTCGCTGTAGCCCTGCAAACCGCGCTCCAAGCGCGACAGGTTGCCGTTGTTGCCATCCACCTGCAACGCCAGCTCTTCGAGGGTCATTCCGAGCGCCTTACGCCGCCGCCGAATCTCGCTCCCCACACTCATAGTTTTTCCCGCATTAGGCATCTGGGCGCAATTTTCCCCGCCTTCCTGCGTGTGGCGCAAAGTGCTGTGCGCAGATAATGCTTGACTGCAATTCTGTGTGTGGCGCAGAATTACGCCAACATTTCCACCGTTGAGGTCTAGTGCCATGAACTCCCCCTTGAAACAAATCCGGCTGAAGCGCGAGAAGACGCTTCAGGAGGTTGCAAACGCGGTCGGCATCGACACCGGGAATCTGAGCCGCATCGAGCGTGGTCTTCAGGTGCCGTCGAAGGAGCTGACCGAGAAGCTGGCCAAGTACTTCGATAACGAGGTCACCGAGACCCAGATCATTTACCCGGAGCGATTCGCCGACGGGGCCAATGTATCTAACGAGCAATAGCGAAGAAAACCACAGGGAAAAGGGGAAAGTTGTGGAAATCAAAAAAGCCTACTTGGCAATGATCCGGGAGTTTCCCGGCGGATGGGACGCAATGGCGGGAGCCCTCGGCATGAGCCGAGACGCGCTGGAGAACCGCATCTACGAGCGCAAGGGACAATCGGTGCTGACCGAAACTGCCCTCCAGATGCAGCAGTTTTCGAACTCGACGCACTTCGCCGAGGCCGTCGCCCAGGTGTCCGGCGGCGTGTTCATGAAGCTGCCCAACCATAGCGACCACGACCGCGACGAGCTGCTGGCCAAGTTCAACGAGCTATACGCCGAGCTGGGCGACCTTTCCATCAAGTTCAAGTCTTCGATCGAGGATGGCGAGATCGACAAGCGCGAACGCGCCGACCTGAGCGACGTCGGCCAGCACATCCACCGCACGGTGGAAGAGCTTCTGACCCTGACCTTCCAGATTTACTGCCGGCCGGGCGCCAGCAAGTAGCCCGGGGCCGCCATGCGCACCGCTGTTGCCGACACGAGCATCGAGGCCTTCCACGCCCATCGCGGGAGTGGGAAGAGCGCCGCCCAGCGAGCTCGCGTCCTGAACTTCATCAAGTGCCGGGGCGGCGATTGGTCGCGGCCGCGCCAATGGGTGAATCCATTCCATAGC
>CAZVBY010000063.1:0-1996 GCA_964625895.1 uncultured Thiobacillus sp. | reverse complement strand
CAGGCCCTCGAAATGGAGAAATCCACCGTCTCGGCGCGCATCAACGAGCTGCTGAACGATACCAAGGAGCTGGCGGAACGCCCGCGGCGCAAGGACCGCATCAGCGGCATCACGATCAGGCCCGTCGGGTTGCCCATCGTCGGGCAGAGGGAGTTGTTTCAGTGATCAAGCACGTCGTCAGCGTCTCCGGCGGGAAGGACAGCGCAGCCACATTACTGCTCGCGCTCGAGCGCTGCCCGCGTGAGTCTGTGATCCCAATTTTCTGCGATACCGGCAATGAGCACGTTGAGGTCTATCAGTACCTGGCCTACCTCGAGCAAGCCCTCGACATCACCATCGTTCGGCTGAAGGCGGACTTCACGGAGCAGATTGCCGCCAAGCGTCAGTTCATCGCCCGCGATCAGCGAACACGCCGCGAGTACGACACCGTGCCAGTGTTCGAGGCCGATGGAAAAACACCAGTGCTGAAACGCGACGGCCGCGGCCGGATCGTCATGCGTAAGGTTCGCCGCGACGGCGTCATGGTCGAAGAGCCAGTTCAGAAGACAAGGAAAGTCGGTGGCGGCCGGCGCGTGCGCTGGACCAACAAGGCGAAGCGCCGGGCGCTTGCCGTCCTCTACCCGACAGGCAACCCGTTCCTCGACCTTTGCCTTTGGAAGGGGCGATTCCCCAGCCGAAAGGCGCAGTTCTGCACCGAGGAGTTGAAGCGGAACATGGCCGTGGGCTTCCAGATCGACCTGATGGACCAGGGGCACAAGGTTGTGAGCTGGCAAGGTGTCCGCCGCGACGAGAGTCAGAACCGGCGCCACGCAAAGAAGATCGAGCGCATCGCGCCGGGCCTCTACGCATTCCGGCCGCTGGTCGAATGGACGGCTATGCAGGTCTTCGACTACTGCGGAAGCAAGGGCATTCAACCAAACCCGCTTTACAAGCAGGGCATGAACCGGGTCGGCTGCATGCCGTGCATCAATGTTGGCAAGGACGAGCTGGTGCAGATCACCGTCCGATTCCCTGGGCACATCGACGAAAAAGCACGCTGGGAGGCACTGGTGTCCCAGGCCGCGAAACGCGGCTTCTCCACCTTCTTCAACAAGGAACTCCACGAAGACAACCACGCCGACCGGCGCGTTCATGAGGCGAACCGGATTGAGGCGGTTATCGAGTGGGCGAAGACAGGCCGCGGTGGGCGTCAGATGAGTTTCTTCGCTGATTTCATCCAGCCAGAGGCGTGCGCATCTTCATACGGGCTTTGCGGATGAATTACTACGAACACCACCTTGGGGACTACAGCAAGGACACCGCCCACCTGACCATGATCGAGCATGGCGCCTATCGCCTCCTGCTCGATCGATATTACGGCACCGAGCAGGGCATCCCGGCCGACCAGGTGCACCGGATCGCCCGCGCCCGCACGAAGGACGAGAAGGCCGCCGTTGATGTGGTCCTTTCCGAGTTTTTCCAGCTCGTCGATGGCGTCTGGATCAACCGCCGCGCCGAGGAAGAAATCGCCAAGGCTCAGGTCAAGATCAACGCCGCGAAGGAAAACGGGAAGAAAGGCGGCCGACCAAAGAAGGTTAAACCGGGTTCCGAAAACGAAACCCAGCCGAAACCCAGCGGGTTTTTATTGGGTTCCGAAAACGAAACCCAGCCGAAAGCTCTCCAGTCACCAGACACCAGTCACCAAACACCAGAAGAACTACCAGTGGTGGTTGATCAACCGTCTGATGGCGGCGCGACCGCCGGAAACACTACTCGGGTCGGCGCTCTGTGCAGGCAGCTGCGGGGCATTGGCATCGACGCAGCACCGCACATGCCGGTTTGGCCTGAGCTGCTGGACCGCTTCACCGACGAGCAGATCATGGCGAAATGCGCCGTGCTTCTGGATATTCCGGCGGAAATGCTGAAAGGGGAAGCCGCCTGATGGGAACGTTCGAACCGACGATCGTGGCCTTCTGCTGTCACTTCTGCGCCTACACGGCCGCCGACCTCGCGGCGG
>CAZVBY010000062.1:6087-10786 GCA_964625895.1 uncultured Thiobacillus sp. | reverse complement strand
GCCGGGTGGAAGCGGATTACCTGTCGCCCGCGCGTTTCAATGACAGCCTGGTGGTCGAGGCGGAGGTGGCTGAGGCGGGCAGGGCCAGCCTGACCATGCGCCAGCGCATTTTGCGCGGCGACATGTGTTTGCTGGTGGCGAGCGTCACCCTGGCCTGGGTAGGTGAAAAGAACTTCAAACCGGTTAGAATTCCGCCGGATATTCTCAAATCGATCGACGCATAGGAAGCCCTGTGGAAGTCACGCAAAACATGTCGCTGTTGCACCTGATTCTTCAGGCCAGCATTCCCGTCAAGATTGTCATGGCCCTGCTGGTGGGGGCTTCTTTCATGTCCTGGTGGTTCATCTTCATCAAACTGTTTGCGTTGAAGCGTGCGGCCAGGGCAACCAGTTTGTTTGAAGCTGAATTCTGGGGTGGTGCGGATTTGAACGCGGTCTATCACCGCGTCAGCGATCAGCCGGAAAAGGCTGGCGAACTTGAACGGGTGTTCGAGGCGGGCTTTGGCGAGTTTCTCAAGCTTCGCCGGCAGGCGTCCGCTTCGGTCAACGTCATCATGGATGGCACACGCCGCGCCATGCGTGCGGCCTACCAGCGCGAAATGGATACGCTGGAATCGCATCTCGCCTTTTTGGCCACGGTGGGTTCGGTTTCGCCCTATGTCGGGCTGTTTGGAACGGTGTGGGGAATCATGCTGGCTTTTCAGAGTCTGGCTTCAGTCGCGCAGGCCACACTGGCGCAGGTGGCGCCAGGCATCGCCGAAGCACTGATCGCCACGGCCATGGGTTTGTTTGCCGCGATTCCCGCCGTGGTGGCGTATAACCGCTACACGCACGATCTGGACCGGCTTTCCAGCCGGATGGAGAGTTTCATGGAGGAGTTCTCCAACATTCTCCAGCGGCAGGTTGCAAAATAATTCATGCCGCGCGTCCGCAAGCAGGTTGCCCAAATCAACGTCGTACCCTTGATCGACGTGATGCTGGTGTTGCTGGTGGTGTTCATGATCACCGCCCCTTTCATCAATCCCGGTCAAGTCGAATTGCCCAGCGTCGGCAAGACGGCGGCCGCACCCAGCCTCCCGCTGGAGGTGACGATTCTTGCCAGCGGGGCGCTCGTGTTGAAAAACCGTGCCGAGGGGGATGAGGAGATGCCTGTCAGCGCTTCCGGTCTTGCTGCCGAGGTCAAGCGCATGTTGGGGCCGGATCAAGCTGTTGTCATTTCCGCTGACAAGAATGTGCGCTACGAAGAGGTCATGAATGTCATGTCTGCGCTACAGTCCGCACAGGTAACGCGGATTGGCCTGCTGGCCAAGCCGGCGCCATGAATACTGCCGTCAGTCCGGCCGTGCGACGCGATGACATTCTGGCTGGATTCCTGGCGGTTGTTGTGCATGGCGCATTTGTGTTGTTGATGATTGCCGGCATTTCCTGGCAGATACACGATCCACAGCCGGTCATGGCGGAACTTTGGCCGATGCTGCCGGAGCAGGCGAAGCCGCTGCCGCCGGAGCCTCAACCCGATCCAGAGCCTGTGCCAAGAACCACCCCGCCCCCGGAACCAAAGTCCGAACCCAGGCCCGCGCCCAAGATCGAGCCGGAAGCAAAGCCTGCCGACATCCAGCTGGAAAAAAGGAAGCAGGAAGAAACAAAGCTGGAGGAAAAGAGACGGCAGGAAGAACTCGAAAAACAAAAGCAGGCAGAAAAAAAGAAGCAGTTGGAAATTGAGAAGCGGCGCATGGAGGAAGCCCGGCAAATGGAGCTGGAAGCCGAGCAGGAGGAGGCGCGCCTGGAAATGGAACGGATCAAGCGTGAGCAGGAGAAGAAGCTGGCCGAGCAAAAACGCCGCGAAGCGCTCAGACGCGAGGAGGAGGATCTCGAGCGCAGGATGCTGGAAGAATCGCTGGCCATTGAAGCGAATCAAGTCAAGGCGCGCGCGGCCAAGGCGGCAGCCGATAAGCGTGCGGCGGAAATCGCCAAGCTGGTCGATCTCTACAAGGCCAAAATTAGCGATAAAGTCCGCGGCTATGCGCGCCTGCCAGAGAACCTGGCGGGTAATCCGGAAGCGGTGTTCGAGGTATCGGTGCTGCCAACGGGCGAAATTTCCAGGATTCGCCTGACGAAAACCAGCGGTAACACGCTATATGATCAGGCCATCGAAAAGGCCATTGAAAAATCCTCACCGCTGCCATTGCCGCCCGATCGCGAGGCTGCCGCACAATTCCGGCTGCTGAGCCTGAGCCACAAGGCAAAAAACTGACTTTGCCATGCGGCTGCTCAATACGAGACTGTGATACTATCCGAACGTTATTTCGCAGGTTTCGGGGTTGTTGTGTTTTATTTCCCGCATTGGCTGTCCGCACTGATCGCGTTTTGCTTGTTGACAACGGGGATGCAGGCGCGCGCCGCCCTCGAGATTCAAGTCACCGGGGGGGTTGCCAACCGGATTCCGCTAGCACTGATTTCCTTTCAATCGCCAGCCGACAGGCCCAGTCCGGCGCTGACCGATATCATCGGCCAGGATTTGCTGCGTTCTGGCGAAATCCGGCTGGTTGATACAGACAATGCCCAACAACCCGTGGAGCCCGGGCAAATCGATTATCGGATATGGCAGGGCCGCGGCGCCGAGGCCATCGCCATCGGAAAAATCACCCGGCTCGCCAACGGCCGTTTCGAAATTGTGTTTCGTCTCATGGATGCGGGCAAGCAAGCCCAACTGGCTGGCCTTAGCATGACGGTTGGGCCGGATCAGTGGCGTGCGGCAGCGCACAAAATCGCCGATGTTATCTATGAAAAACTCACCGGTGATCCCGGCGCGTTTGGGTCGCGCATTGCCTATGTCAACAAGCGCGGCAAGCAATTCGAGTTGAAAGTGGCGGATGCCGACGGGCAGAATCCGCAAACCGTTGTGCGCTCCGGCGAGCCGCTGATTTCCCCGGCGTTTTCTCCCGACGGCAACCGGATTGCCTATGTGTCATTCGAGGACAAAAAACCCGTGGTCTATGTGCAGTCGCTGCGTGATGGCAGCCGCCGGGCGGTTGCTGCGTTCAAGGGATCGAATTCCGCGCCAGCCTGGTCGCCGGAAGGCACGCGTCTGGCCGTCACGCTCACGCGTGATCTGGGGTCGCAAATTTATGTCATCGGCGCGGATGGCAGCGGCATGTCCCGGCTGACCAGCGGCAGCGCCATCGACACGGAACCCACCTGGTCGCCGGATGGGCAATGGATTTATTTCACCTCTGACCGCGGCGGCAGTCCGCAGATTTACCGCATGCCGTCCAGTGGCGGGGAGGCGAAACGGGTAACGTTCGATGGCGCCTATAATGTTTCGCCCGCGATCAGCCCGGATGGCAAGTTGCTGGCCTATATTCAGCGGGAGGGGGGGCGTTTTCGCGTTCAGGTGCAGGATCTGTCGACGGGTCAAACCCGTGTGCTGACCGATTCCGCGCAGGACGAGTCGCCAAGTTTTGCGCCCAATGGCAAGCTGGTGTTATACGCTACCGTATCTGGTGGCAAGGGAGTTCTCGGCACGGTCAGCGTGGACGGGCGAACCCGGACACGCCTGTCCGAATCCGGTAGCGATGCGCGCGAGCCGGTGTGGGGCCCCTGATTTGCCGGCCCGAATATTCCCGAATATTTTAGGAGAAAAAATGAGACAAGCCCTGTTACCCCTGTTGTTGATCGTAGTGCTGTCCGGTTGCGAGACCCTGGGTTTTGACAGCGGCCCATCGGCTTCGATTGAAGACCGTAGCGGACCGGGGAGCGGTGCGACGACCTCGCAGGGCAAGGCAGGCGCCACACCATCCGGCCCGGTGGCTACAGGCGGAGTCGAGACGGCTGGTCTGGGTGGCGTGACGCCTGGTGCGCAACCGCTCGATGCCAAACCCCTGGATGGCTCTGTTGCAACAGGAGGGTCGAAAGCAGCCGATCCGCGCAAGGATCCTGCCAGCCCGTTGTTCAAACGCAGCATCTATTTCGATTACGATAGTTTCATCGTGCGTGACGAATATCGCCCCATGATCGAGGCGCATGCCGCTTACCTGATGTCGCGCAGCCCTTCACGGGTGATTTTGCAAGGCAACGCCGATTCGCGTGGAAGCCGCGAATACAACCTTGCGCTGGGGCAAAAGCGTGCCGAGGCCGTGCTAAAGGCACTGTCCGTGCTGGGCGTCAAGGAAGAGCAACTGGAAGCCGTCAGTTTTGGTGAGGAGAAGCCCCGCGCGGCAGGCGAGACAGATGCGGATTTTGCCGAGAACCGCCGTGTCGACGTCGTTTACACCGACGAGTAATCCTTGAAGCGTCTGCCAGCTGTTCTTTTTTCTCTTGCATTGGCCGCCACCGCGCAGGCGGCCGAGGCGGATGTCGCCCGCCAGATGACGGAGCTGCAATTGCAGGTGCAGACGATGGATGCGCGGATCAAGAAAATCGAAGCCTTGCTGCAAACCCATGCCGCGTTTGATCTGCTGAAAGAAGTCGAGGCGCTGAAGGCGGAGATGTCACGCTTGCGTGGCCAGTCCGAAACGCAGGAACACCGGCTGGAGTCACTTGGCAAACGACAGACCGACCTGTATACCGATCTGGATAAACGTCTGGATGATCTCAACAAACAGGCCAGGGCAACAGCGTCGGCGCTGCTGGCCGCGCCATCGCCGCAAGCGCCTCCGCAAACGGTTTCGGCTTCGCCGCCCGCCGCCAGCCCCGCCGCC
>CAZVBY010000062.1:0-5987 GCA_964625895.1 uncultured Thiobacillus sp. | reverse complement strand
CTGTGCAGGCGGCAGACCCGCTGGCGGAATCCAGAATGTATGAGCAGGCGCTGAATCATTTCAAGGCGCAAAACTATGCGGCAGCGATTGCAGGTTTCCGGGACTTTCTCAAGGCCTATCCCGGCAGCAGCCTGGCACCCAACGCCCAATACTGGATTGGCTATGCCTATTACGCGCTCAAGGATTACAAGTCGGCTTTGTCGCAACAGCAAAAACTGCTGAGCGCCTACCCGCAAAGCGCCAAAGTGCCGGATGCCCTGTTGAACATCGCGACCTGTCACCAGGAACTGGGCAATGAGGCCGAGGCCAGGAAAACGCTTGAAGCCATCGTCGCCAAGCATCCGGGCACCAATGCGGCAAAGATCGCTACGCGCCGCCTGACCGCAATCAAACAACCCTGATTCGCCAATCTTTCTTTTTTTATCCCGAGTCGCTTGGACCAGACGCAGACACTCCGCATCACGGAGATTTTTCATTCGTTGCAAGGTGAAACCTCGCGCACTGGCCTGCCCACCGTGTTTATCCGGCTTGCCGGTTGCCCGTTGCGTTGCGCCTGGTGCGATACGCCTTACAGCTTTACGGGCGGAGACACCCGCACCCTCGCAGAAATCATCGACGAAACCGGGCGTTTCGGTACACCGTACGTCACCGTCACCGGCGGTGAGCCGCTGGCGCAAAGGGGCTGTTTGGCCTTGCTGAACGCACTGTGCAATGCGGGTTACGACGTTTCGCTTGAAACCAGCGGCGCGCTGGATATTTCCGGGGTCGACGAACGGGTGTCGCGCATCATGGACATCAAACCGCCCGGATCGGGCGAGACTCAGCGCATGTGTTGGGAAAACCTGGCGCTGCTCAACCGTGACGATGAGATCAAGTTTGTTCTGGCAGACCGCGAAGATTACGAATGGGCGCTTGCCACCATGAGGCGGGAGGACTATCCGCACGATGTGCCGACGCTGTTTTCGCCGGTATACGGACAGATGCAACCCGCTACGCTGGCTGGCTGGATGCTGCAAGACCGGGTGCAGGCCCGGATGCAGGTGCAACTGCACAAAATACTCTGGGGTGAGGAGCGCGCCCGGTGAAACGTGCCGTGGTGCTGTTGTCGGGCGGGCTGGATTCCGCGACCACGCTGGCAGTTGCCAGGTCACAAGGATATGTTTGCCACTGCCTGTCGTTTGACTATGGGCAGCGCCATGTGGCAGAGCTGACGGCGGCATCCGCGATTTCCCGCATTCTGGGCGCTTGCGAACATCGAACCACGCGCCTGGACCTGGGCGCGCTGGGCGGTTCCGCGCTGACTGACCCGTCCATTGCCGTGCCCGAGACAGCGGTCGAGGGGATTCCCGTCACATATGTTCCCGCGCGCAACACGGTCATGCTGGCATATGCGCTGGCCTGGGCAGAAGTGCTGGACGCGCGGGACATCTTCATTGGCGTCAACGCCGTGGACTACTCTGGTTATCCAGATTGCAGGCCGGCATTCATCGAAGCCTTCGAGCGGCTGGCCAACCTGGCCACGAAGGCCGGCGTGGAACAAGGCGGGTTTCAGGTGCACGCGCCGTTGATCCGGTTGAGCAAGGCAGAGATCATCCGTCTTGGCCTGAGCCTGGGAGTGGATTACGGCCAAACGGTCTCTTGCTACCAGGCTGACCGCAGTGGGTTGGCTTGCGGCCGTTGTGATGCCTGTCGTCTCAGACGGGCTGGTTTCGAGGCTGTTGGCGTGGCGGATCCGACGCGATATTCCGGCTGAATAACAATATAAATAAAACTTTCGCCGCATAGGCGTGAAAACTATTGTGGCCAGGGTTGGCTTGTGTCATAAAGACGCAGCAAATCAAAACCGGGGGGAACAATGGAGTGGTTTCAAGCACTGGCGGTGGAACGCCAAGTCGCATTGCTGGGCTTTGTTCTGGCCATGATTTTCGGTTATGTCGCCAATAAAACCCATTTCTGCACCATGGGAGCGGTGTCCGACATCGTCAATATTGGCGACTGGGGGCGCATGCGCGCCTGGTTGCTGGCGATTGCGGTGGCGATTATCGGGACCAACATCCTTGTCTACCTCGGTTACCTGGATGTTGCCAAGACGCTGTATACCAGCGCCAATTTCTACTGGCTTGCAGCCATTGTCGGCGGCCTGACCTTCGGCATCGGCATGACGCTGGCAGGTGGCTGCGGTCAGCGGACGCTGGTGCGGGTTGGCGGTGGCAATCTCAAATCCCTCGTGGTCTTCATTTATCTGGGATACGCCGCCCTGGTCACGATTCGCGGCATATTTGGCGCTTTTCGCGTCAACTACCTGCAAGCGCCTGCGGTGACCGTGCATCTGGATGGTCATCAAACCCTGCCGACAATGCTGAATATGGACGCCCAAGGCGGATTGATCCTGGCATTGGCGATCGCGGCGGCAATTCTTGTTTTCGTGTTTGCCAGTTCGGATTTCCGCAAGAATGCCGATGGCATCCTGAGCGGCCTCGTTATCGGTCTTGTCGTCGTAGGCGGATGGGTTGTCACCGGAAAACTTGGCTTTGGCGAAGACCCCGATACCCTGGAAATGGTTTACATGGGCACCAATTCGCACCTGGCCGAATCCATGACGTTCGTCGCGCCGGTCGGTTATACCATGGATTACTGGGCTTACTGGACCGACACGGCCACCATTATCACCTTTGGCATCGCGACGATTTTCGGGGTGGGCGTCGGGTCGTTTTTATACGCCATCATCCATAAAACCTTCCGCTGGGAATTTTTTACCTCTCCCCAGGATCTGATGCGACATATCGTCGGCGCAACCCTCATGGGATTTGGCGGCGTTACCGCGTTAGGTTGCACGATCGGACAAGGCGTGACAGGCGTGTCCACGCTGTCCATCATGTCGTTCCTGGTGCTGGCCAGCCTGATCGCTGGCGCGGCGGTGACGATGAAAATCCAGTATGCCCTGATGATGCGCAGCGCCTGAAATTGAAATTACATGCAAAAGAACCGATCAAACAAATGAAGGTTGGTTTTAAACGGACAAATTAATGATTCTTTGCCTGTCTAGTTGTTATTTACCTTGACCGGAAAAGACAGGCTTGTTACGGTTCGTTAAGCGTGACAAGCGCCGAGGAGAAAGTTTGAAAACCATACGTACGATCCTGCTGTTATCCGCCATGTTGCTTGCTGGGCAGCAGGCATGGGCGGGCAAGGCTGTCAATTTTGTCCTCACCGACAACAACGGCAAAGTGCATCGCCTGTCTGATTATTCGGGCAAGTGGGTGTTAATCAACTTCTGGGCGCCCTGGTGCCCGCGCTGCTGGATGGAATTCCCCTTGCTCAACGATCTCGACAGCCGCAAGGATTTCGTCGTGCTGGGCGTGGCCATGGATTACGGCATGGACACCTCCTCAGTGGTTTCCTACGCCAACCGATACAATCTGCGTTACCCGCAAATCTTTGCCGGCAACCGCCGCGACCCGGATACGCCCTCCCGGCAAATCGGGCCGGTCGATTTTTATCCCACCTCGTATCTCTATGCCCCCGATGGTGAATTGGTGATGTTCATCCCGGGCATTGTCAGCAAGAACAGACTGACCGCGTTCATGGATGACTACAATCGCGCAAATCCCACTGCCCTGGCGGCAAAAGACCCTGCGCCAGTGCCAGTCGCGCCAGTTCCGGTTGCGGCGACAGTGGCCCCGCCCGCAGCGCCCACTGCGGTAAAGCCGGCGGAATTCAAGAAACCCCCCGTTGCGCCAGCCGCGAACGAGGCAAAAAAAAAAGTTAGAAGCTAAACCCAAGCCACGCTCATCAAGCTCGAAATAAACAAGCCACAACAAAAAAATAGCGGTGCGAGAAATAAAAAACGGATGTCGTCGACATCCGTTTTTTATTTCTCGCAAAAGGAAAATCCAGAAACATCCCTTTCACAGGCAAGAAAGTACTGTATAATCTTGCGCTTTGCGGTGGTGCCGAAGACTGGTTTCGGAACCGCCAAGGGTCGGTAGCTCAGTCGGTAGAGCAGCGGACTTTTAATCCGTTGGTCGCGAGTTCGAGTCTCGCCCGACCCACCAGTATCCAAGGGCTTGCAGCGATGCGAGCCCTTTTCTTTTGCCCTTTATTCGTCGTTTGAATGGGCCAATGTGCCAATGTGCCAATTTGCGTCATGTGCTGACGTTTTGGGAAAGCCCTGCGGGGGTGATTGACAGGGCTGAATCGGCAATCCTCCGGCATAAGGATTCTTTACGAACAGGACAATCCATTGATAAAGCAGGGATTTCTGGTCTTGTTTTGCGGTTTCCGGCAAAAGTTGCTCAAGTTGGCATGGTGGCTGCTCGTTAACGACACAGACACGAATGCTTCGTGCTCTTCATGGTCAACTCTCAAGGAGCTTTTAAATGAACAAGATGCAAAAAGGTTTTACCCTGATCGAACTGATGATTGTCGTGGCGATCATCGGTATTTTGGCCGCCGTGGCGATTCCTGCTTATCGTAACTACACGATCCAATCTGCAAACACCGCTTGTCGCGGTGAGGCTACCGCTTATGCGCGTTCCGTGACGGCGGAAATTGCAAATGGAATGGCGATTTCCGCGCACACCGCTGGTCGGTGTACCGCGATTACAACGCCAGCCGCTACGGATGCTACGTTTAGTGCTACTGCTGCCTCACCAGGCACCGCTACATTTACCTGCAACCTGTCATCCGGCAACTGCACCTAATTGCGTTCGAGTTCTCTGGCGAGACGGTTATTACATCGCCTGCGGAGAGAATGAATGGCAAGAAAGCCCCTCTACGGAGGGGTTTTTGTTTTTTGCATTCCTTTTGAATGCTGGTGTGCGGGTTTGGCTTTAGTCATCATGGGCTTGCGCGTTCTTGCCATGGAATTGAAGCGTATGGCGGATGATGGTTTGATCGAATCCGCGGCTCTGCAAAAACCGTATTTGCCTGGCTTTCTCGGCGGGCGTTGTGGGCGGGACGCCATATTTCTTGCGCCAGACTTCACGGGCGCGTTCCAGTTCTGTTTCTTTTGCGGCTTCCAAGGCTTGCTGGACAACTGATTCTTCTACGCCTTTCTGCCGCAGTTCGTAGGCCAGTTTCTGGCTGCCAAACTTTGCTTGTTTATGTGTGACGTAATTTTCTGCGAAACGCTGGCTGGATAGCCAGCCGCGCTGGCTGAACTCCTCCAGGACGGTGCTTATCTCGTCTTTCGCGTAGCCGCCGTGCTGGAGTTTGCGCGCGAGTTCAAGTGGCGTGTGTTCGCGCCGGGCAAGATAGGCCAGGACTTTGTCGCGGATGGGCAGGTGTGGCTTGTCGTTGTGCATGGTTGATGTGTGGCGGTGAAACCCCCGGCGCTACGCGCCATCCCCTTTGTCAAGGGGGGAAACCACCCGCGCTGCGGGCGACCCCCTTTGTCAAGAGGACTAACGTTGCAGCTTCGCACCACTTCCTTTATCAAGGGGTTGGTTTGAGCCCCCCTTGTTAAAGGGGGGTTGGGGGGATTTTTGCTGATCAGGCTTCCGCCTCTACCGCCCCCAGCGCTGGCGCCGCACCTTTGACGCCCAGCACCGCGCGCACTTTGGCTTCGATTTCCTGGGCGATGGCTGGGTTTTCGCGCAGGAACTCGCGGGCGTTGTCCTTGCCCTGGCCGATTTTTTCGCCGCCGTAGGCGTACCAGGCGCCGGATTTATCGACGATTTTGTGGGCGACGCCCAACTCGATGATTTCGCCTTCGCGTGAGATGCCTTCGCCGTAGAGGATGTCAAAGAAGGCTTCCTTGAACGGTGGCGAGACCTTGTTCTTGACGACCTTGACCTTGGTTTCGTTGCCGACCACTTCATCGCCTTTCTTGATCGCGCCAACGCGACGTATATCCAGGCGCACCGAGGCGTAGAACTTGAGCGCGTTGCCGCCGGTGGTGGTTTCCGGGTTGCCAAACATGACGCCGATTTTCATGCGGATCTGGTTGATGAAAATGACCAGGGTGTTGGTGCGCTTGATGTTGG
>CAZVBY010000061.1:0-10942 GCA_964625895.1 uncultured Thiobacillus sp. | reverse complement strand
GCGTGGTCTGGGTCAGTCTGATCTGGATGTACACCACCGAGGTGCGCAAGCTCGACTACATGGGCAAGAAGCCCACGCCCGCCGCGGTCGACGAGCTGGAATGAGCGCCCCGCGCGGGCTTTTTCTTCACCAAACCTGAGTCAAAGGAGTAAGCGGCCATGTCAAGACTAGCCAGATGGGAACCCGAGAATCCGCAGTTCTGGAAGGATACGGGCAGCGCCATCGCCTGGCGCACCTGCGGGATCACCACTTTCTCCCTGATCTTCTCGTTCGCGACTTGGTTCGTGATGAGCGCGGTGGTGGTGCGCATGCCGGCGATCGGCTTCCAGTTCACCACCATGGAACTGTTCTGGCTGGCGGCCATTCCCGGCCTGGCCTCCGGCATCCTGCGGCTGGTGCATTCCAACTTCATCCCGGTGCTCGGCACCCGACCGGTGGTCAGCATCGCCACCATCATCAAGATTGCCCCGATGATCTGGCTGGGCTACGCCATCCAGGACCTGAACACGTCGTGGGAAACCTTCATGATCATCGGCTTCCTGTGCGGCCTGGGCGGCGGCGACTTCTCGTCGTTCATGCCCTCCACCAGCATCTTCTTCCCCAAGCGGCTGCAGGGGCTTGCCATGGGCATCCAGGCCGGGCTGGGCAACTTCGGCGTGTCCATCGTCCAGTTCGTCGCGCCCTGGATCATCGGCTTTGCCGCCATCGGCGGCCTCGCCGGCGGCCCCCAGGTGTTCACCAAGGGCGAGCCGGTCAAGGGCGCCATCACACTCACCAAGGAGGCATGCGCCAAGGATCCGGCCACCAAGAAAGAAGTGTGCATCATCACCGACGTGATCGTGAAAAATCCTGAGCTGGCTGGCGTCATCGAGGTGATCAAGGACGAGAACGGCAAGCTCAAGGATGTCGTCCTGCACGAGACCGACACGGTCAAGAAGATCAAGGAAGAAGTCACCAGGGACGCGCAGGGCCGCATCGTTGCGGTGACCCCGACCAAGGGCATGAAGCTGGAGGTCAAGCGCAACGCTGCCGGCGAGATCACGGAAGTCGCCTACAGGAGCGTGGCCAAGAAGGCGATGTGGCTGCAGAACGCCGCCTTCATCTGGGTGCCGTTCCTGGTGGTGGCCTTCATCCTCAGCGTGCTGTTCCTGAGGAGCGTGTCGGTGCCGGCGCGCGGCTTCAAGGGTCAGTTCGAGATACTTTCCGCGCGCAACCGGGCACGGACGCACACCTGGAACTGCACGATGACCTATATCACATCATTCGGTTCGTTCTCGGGATTCGCGGCCGCTTTCCCCATGCTGATCAAGACGCTGTACGGCGGCTTCGATGGTGCGCCCGACCCGCTGGCCTATGCCTTCCTCGGCCCGCTGATCGGCGGCCTGGTGCGCGTGCTCACCGGCGGCATCTTCGACAAGATCGGCGGCAGCATCGGCATGCAGTGGACCACCATCGGCCAGATCGCCGGCGTGCTGTTCCTGGCCTTGGGCGGCTACCTGACGCCCAGCAGCGTGGAGCAGTTCCAGGGCTTCCTGTGGGGCATGCTGTGGATCTTCCTGATGACCGGCATCAACAACGCGGCCACCTTCCGCCAGTATCCGATCGTGTTCGCCTACTCGCCCGCCAAGGGCGCGCAGATGCTGGGCTGGACCGGCGCGTGGGGCGCATTCGGCCCCTTCGTGTGGAACTGGCTGATCGGCAAGTCCATCGACATGACCGGCGACGCCAAGATGTTCTTCATCGGCATCGCGGTCTTCTATGCCTACACCCTGCTCGTCAACTGGTGGTACTACACCCGCAAGGGCGCCGAGCGCTTCGATTACGGCAACAGCGGCGGCACCTGGTGGGACAGGCTGAGTGAGGGCGAGAAGGATCGCATGAAGCAGATCGATCTGCACAAGGCGTGAAGGCAAACCGGGAAGGCCCGGGGTTCACGGCCTTCCCGCGAGACAGAGACAGATATGGATGAATGGCAATGAATCACCCGGACATACTCATCAATGTAATCGGCATTTTGTATGGCGCGTTGCTGATTTCGGCGATGTTTGTGCGTAGCAAACTGACAGAAGCAATGCGCATCGATGCGCTCTTCATCAGGGAATCCACGGAAAAAACCCGGCCCCTGAATCTGGTGGCCGGGGTGTTGATAGCGGGCTATGGCATTTATTCGCTGTTGTCCAGATGAGTGAGAACCGTAGGGTGGGTTAGCCGCTTGCGGCGTAACCCACCGAACCCGTGGCGGGTTACGGCCTTCGGCCTAACCCACCCTACGAAACGCAAAGGAGCTATACATGAGCCACTTTCTCGACCGACTGACGTTCTTCAAAAAGAACATTGCAGAATTTTCAGGCGGCCATGGCGTCGTCACCAACGAAGACCGCAGCTGGGAAAACGGCTACCGCAGCCGCTGGCAGCAGGACAAGGTGGTGCGCTCGACGCACGGGGTGAACTGCACCGGCTCTTGCAGCTGGCGCATCTTCGTGAAGAACGGCCTGATTACCTGGGAAATCCAGCAGACCGACTACCCGCGCACCCGGCCCGACCTGCCCAACCACGAGCCGCGCGGCTGCCCGCGTGGCGCCAGCTACTCCTGGTATGTGTACTCGGCGCAGCGGGTGAAATATCCGCTGATCCGCGGCCGCCTGATGGAGATGTGGCGCGAGGCGCGCAAGACCATGGACCCGGTGGCGGCATGGAAATCCATTACGCAGGATCCGGCCAAGGCCAAGCGCTACAAGTCCGTGCGCGGCCAGGGCGGCTTCGTGCGCGCCAAATGGGACGAAGTGACGGAAATGATCGCCGCCGCCAACGTCTTCACCATCAAGGAATTCGGCCCCGACCGCATCTACGGCTTCTCGCCGATTCCGGCCATGTCCATGGTGAGCTACGCGGCGGGTTCGCGGTACATGTCGCTGATCGGCGGCGCCTGCGGCTCCTTCTATGACTGGTACTGCGACCTGCCGCCGTCTTCGCCGCAGGTGTGGGGCGAGCAGACCGACGTGCCGGAATCGGCCGACTGGTACAACTCGACGTATCTGATGGTGTGGGGTTCCAATGTGCCGCAGACCCGCACGCCCGATGCGCACTTCTATACCGAGGTGCGTTACAAGGGTACCAAGACCGTGGCCGTGTCTTCCGACTTCGGCGAGATGGTGAAATTCGGCGATATCTGGCTCGCGCCGAAACAGGGCACCGACGCCGCGCTGGCGCTGGCCATGGGCCACGTCATCCTCAGCGAATTCCACAACAAGGGCAAGAGCGACTATTTCGATTCCTATTGCCGCCAGTACAACGACATGCCCATGCTGGTCATGTTGCGCGAGCACGAAGGCAAGCTGGTCGCCGACCGCTATCTGCGCGCATCCGACCTGACCGGCAAACTCGGCCAGGACAACAACCCGGAATGGAAAACCGTGGTGTACGACGAGAACACCGGCTACCTGGTGGCGCCCAACGGCTCAATTGGTTTCCGCTGGGGCCAGTCCGGCGCGTGGAATCTGGAAATGCGCGACAGCTATTCGAACAAGGATGTGAAACCGCAGCTGACCCTGCTTGGCAGCCACGACGAAATCGTTGAAGTCTCGCAGCCTTACTTTGGCGGCAGCGACCACAATGAACTGCTCGCGCGCAAGATGCCGGTCAAGGTCATCAGCATCGGCGGCAAGGATGTGCGCATCGCCACCGTCTATGACCTGTCGCTGGCCAACTACGGGGTGGACCGTGGCCTGGGCGGACCCAACGTGCCCGCGAGCTATGACGACGATGTTCCCTACACGCCGGCCTGGGCCGAGAAGCACACGGGCGTGCCGCGTGCCGACATCATCACGGTGGCGCGCGAGTTCGCCGACAACGCCGACAAGACCCACGGCAAGTCCATGGTGATTCTGGGCGCCGCGCTCAACCACTGGTACCACAACGACATGATCTACCGCGGCATCATGAACCTGCTCATGATGTGCGGCTGCGTCGGCCAATCGGGCGGCGGCTGGGCGCATTACGTGGGACAGGAAAAACTGCGCCCGCAGACCGGCTGGGCGCCGCTGGCGTTCGCGCTCGACTGGCACCGTCCGTCGCGGCAGATGAACTCGACTTCGTTCTTCTACAACCACACCAGCCAGTGGCGTCACGAAAAGCTGGCGGTGTCCGAGATCATGTCACCCACCGCCGACAAGAGCCATGGCGACTACCGGCTGATCGACTTCAACGTGCGCGCCGAGCGCATGGGCTGGCTGCCGTCCGCTCCGCAGCTGGAAACCAATCCGCTGGAAATCACCCGGGCCGCGGAAGCCGCGGGCATGGATCCCGTGAAGTACGCGGTGGAGCAGATCAAGAGCGGCGCGATCAGGTTTTCCTGCGAAGACCCGGACAATCCGAAAAACTTCCCGCGCAACCTGTTCGTGTGGCGTTCCAATCTTTTGGGTTCATCGGGCAAGGGCCACGAATATTTCCTCAAGTACTTCCTCGGCACCCAGAACGCGGTGATGGGGCCGGACCTCGGCGAAATGGGCGAGGCCAAACCGAAGGAGGTGGTGTGGCACGACAAGGGCGCGGAAGGCAAGCTGGACCTGCTGGTGACGCTGGACTTCCGCATGTCCACCACCTGCCTGTATTCGGACATCGTGCTGCCCTCCGCCACCTGGTACGAGAAGGATGACCTCAATACCTCGGACATGCACCCCTTCATCCACCCCTTGAGCGAAGCCGTCCAGCCCTTGTGGGAATCGAAATCCGACTGGGAAATCTACAAGACCATCGCGCAGAAGTTTTCCGAGCTGGCGGCAACCCATCTCGGCACGCAGAAAGATCTGGTACTGACGCCGCTGATGCACGACACGCCGTCCGAGCTGGGCCAGAGCCTGGGCGTGCGCGACTGGAAGAAAGGCGAGGTCGACCCCATCCCGGGCAAGACCATGCCCAGCATGACGGTGGTGACGCGCGACTATGGCGATACCTACAAGAAGTTCACCTCGCTTGGCCCCTTGATGACCAAGGTGGGCAATGGGGGCAAGGGCATCAGCTGGAACACGGAAGATGAAGTGCATCAGCTGGCGGAACTGAACTACACCGTTGCCGAGGAAGGCATCAGCCAGGGCTTGCCGAAAATAGAATCGGCCATCGATGCCTGCGAGACCATCCTCATGCTGGCGCCCGAAACCAACGGGCAGGTGGCGGTGAAAGCCTGGGAGGCGCTGTCGAAGATTACCGGACGCGACCACACGCATCTCGCCATTCCGCGCGAAGACGACAAGATCCGTTTCCGCGATGTCGTTGCCCAGCCGCGCAAGATCATTTCCTCGCCGACCTGGTCGGGGCTGGAGTCGGAACATGTGTCCTACAACGCCGGCTATACCAACGTGCACGAGCTGATTCCATGGCGCACGCTCACCGGCCGCCAGCAGTTCTACCAGGATCACAAATGGATGCTGGATTTCGGCGAAGGCCTGTGCGTGTACAAGCCGCCGGTCGACACCAAGACCATTGCGCCATTGCTGGGCAAGAAGCCCAACGGCAACCACGAACTGGTGCTCAACTGGATCACGCCGCACCAGAAGTGGGGCATCCACAGCACCTACACCGACAACCTGCGCATGCTCACTTTGTCCAGAGGCGGCCCTCACGTCTGGGTGTCGGAGCTGGAAGCGAAACAGGCCGGACTGGTCGACAACGACTGGGTCGAAGTGTTCAACGTCAACGGCACGCTGACCGCGCGCGTCGTCGTCAGCCAGCGCGTGCCCAAGGGCATGTGCCTGATGTACCACGCGCAGGAAAAGATCATCAACGTTCCGGGCGCGGAGACCAGCGGCTTCCGCGGCGGCATCCACAACTCGGTCACGCGCACCATCACCAAGCCCACGCACATGATCGGCGGCTATGCGCAGCAGGCCTACGGTTTCAACTACTACGGCACGGTGGGTTCCAACCGCGACGAGTACGTGATCGTGCGCAAGATGAAGAAAGTGGACTGGATGGAAGGCCCCCTGGTGGAGCGCTGATGGTTCCATGGTGGGGTTCTGCCCTGCCTTTGCCCGCAGACTCCCTCCCGAACGGATGCGGGCCTTTTTACAAGCTAACCGCCTGGTCTGGCTCAGTCAGGCCAGACGGCAAGGAGATAGAAGATGAAAGTGCGTGCCCAGATTGCCATGGTGCTGAACCTCGACAAGTGCATCGGCTGCCACACCTGCTCGATCACCTGCAAGAACGTGTGGACATCGCGTGAAGGCATGGAATATGTCTGGTTCAACAACGTCGAATCCAAGCCCGGCATCGGTTATCCCAAGCAATGGGAAAACCAGGATATATGGAACGGCGGCTGGCAGCGCAAGTCGGATGGCGGCATCGAGCCGCGCCAGGGCAGCAAGATGAAAATCCTGGCCAACATTTTCGGCAATCCCAATCTGCCGGAGATCGACGACTACTACGAGCCCTTCACCTACGACTACGAGCACCTGCAGAAAGCGCCGCTGTCGCAGACCCCGCCCACCGCACGGCCGGTTTCCGCCATCACCGGCGAGAAGATGGACAAGATCCACTGGGGCCCCAACTGGGAAGACGATCTGGGCGGCGAGTTCTCCTCGCGCGGGCGCGACAAGTGTTTCGATGACGTGCAGAAGGAAATGTATGCCACCTTCGAGAATACCTTCCTCATGTATCTGCCGCGCCTGTGCGAGCACTGCCTGAATCCGACTTGCGTCGCTTCCTGCCCGTCTGGCTCGATTTACAAGCGCGAGGAAGACGGCATCGTGCTGGTGGACCAGGACAAATGCCGAGGCTGGCGCATGTGCATCTCCGGCTGCCCGTACAAGAAGATCTACTACAACTGGAAAACCGGCAAGGCCGAGAAGTGCATCTTCTGCTATCCGCGCATCGAGGCGGGTCAGCCCACGGTCTGCTCCGAATCCTGTGTCGGCCGCATCCGCTATCTGGGCGTGATCCTGTATGACGCCGACGGCATCGAGGCAAGCGCAAGCATCGCGGACGAGAAGGAGCTTTACGAAGCCCAGCTGAAGATTTTCCTCGATCCGAATGATCCGAAAGTGCTGAGCGCGGCCCGCGCCGAAGGCATCCCCGAAGCCTGGCTGGAGGCCGCGCAGCGCTCGCCGGTATACAAGATGGCCATCGACTGGAAGATCGCCTTCCCGCTGCATCCGGAATACCGCACGCTGCCGATGGTCTGGTATGTGCCGCCACTGTCCCCAATTCAGGCGGCGGCCGAGTCCGGCAAGATGGGCATGAACGGCATCATTCCCGATACCAAATCCTTGCGCATTCCCATCAAGTACCTGGCCAATCTGCTCACGGGCGGCAAGGAACAGCCGGTCATCACCGCGCTCGACCGCATGCTGGCCATGCGCGCCTACATGCGCGGCAAATCGGTGGATGGCGCGGGCAATACCGCCGCGCTCGAACAGGTCGGGATGACAGCGGCCATGGCCGAGGAGATGTACCGCTACATGGCCATCGCCAACTACGAAGACCGTTTTGTCATTCCCAGCACGCATCGCGAAGAAACCATCGATACCTTCGAAGAGAAGTCCTCCTGCGGATTCAGCTTCGGCAACGGCTGCTCGGATGGCGTTTCCAAACCCAGCCTGTTCGGCAACCGGAAGAATGCCGTGCCGGTTGATCTGTCGCAGCTTCGCAGCAAGAAGCTTGCAGGGTGACCATCATGAAAACATTCAAAGTCCTGTCGATCCTGCTGATCTACCCCGAGGCCGAATGGCTGGAAGCCCTGCCGGAGATGGAGAAGGCCATCGCGGAGGAAGCCGCCTTCAATGGCCGCGCCAGCGACCAGCTGTTTCCGCTGTTTTCCATGCTGCGGCGGCTGAGCCTCATCGAGCTTCAGGAAATCTACGTTGCCACCTTCGATCGCAATCCCTCGCACTCGCTGCATCTGTTCGAGCACATTCACGGTGAATCGCGCGATCGCGGCTCGGCCATGATCAATCTGCTGGAGGAATACTGGAAGCACGATTTCGATGCGTCGGCTTCCGAGCTGCCGGATTACGTGCCGCTGTTCCTGGAATTTTTGTCATTGTTGCCGGTGGAGGAAGCGCTCCCGCTGCTGGGCGATGCGGTGCATGTGCTGGCCGCCATCGGCGGAAAACTGGAAAAGAACGGCAGCCACTATGCCGCCGTGTTCCATCTGCTGGAAGCGCTGTCGCCCGTCGCCGCCCTGGCGCTCGCCGAACCGCCGGTGCGCGACATGGATGAGGCGATGGAAATGTTCGGGCCGAGTGTCGATGGCATGGAGCCGTTGCTTAAACCCGGCCCGCAGACGGCGGTGGTGCAAATGCCGCAATCCCGGCGTGCCGCGGCACATTCGTAATAGGAGGAACTGAAATGTCCAATTTTCATCATTTTCTGTTCGGGATATATCCCTACATCGCCCTGTCGATTTTCCTGCTGGGCAGCCTGATCCGCTTCGACCGCGAGCAGTATTCGTGGAAAAGCGATTCGTCCCAGCTCCTGCGGCGCAACCAGTTGCGGCTGGGCAGCAACCTGTTTCACATCGGCATCCTGTTTCTGTTTTTCGGTCATGCCATGGGCCTGCTGACGCCGCATGAAGTGTACGAGTCGCTGGGACTGTCCACGCCCGACAAGCAGATGCTGGCGATCATTTCAGGCGGCGCGGCCGGGCTGCTGTGCCTTGCCGGCATCACGATCCTGCTGGTCCGGCGCCTGAGCGACCCGCGCATCCGCGCCACCAGCAAGCCCATGGATATTTTCATCCTGCTGTGGATTCTGGTGACGCTGTTGCTGGGCCTGATCTCCATCCTGTTTTCGCTCCAGCACAAGGAAGGCGGCGTCATGCTGGCGCTGGGCGCCTGGGCGCAGCACATCGTGACCTTCCGGGGCGGGGCGGCGGAATTCATCGCCGCCGTGCCGGCCATCTACAAGCTTCACCTGTTCTTCGGCATGACGCTGTTTGTGCTGTTCCCGTTCACTCGACTGGTGCATGTATGGAGCGGATTCGCGGCAACCACTTATGCAACCCGGGCCTGGCAGCTGGTTCGGCCCCGTGGGTGAGGCCAGTACACAGGTGCACCAACATCGCCCCCTCTCCCCAACCCTCTCCCACAAGGGGCGAGGGGGCAAATGTGGCGCTTCGCGCGCCCAAACCGATTTAAGGAGACTGATATGACACACGTTGTCGTTCTTGGCGCGGGCGTCGCCGGAGTGCCAGCCGCTTATGCGCTGAAATCCCGCCTGGGTGCGCGTGATGAAGTGACCGTGGTTTCGGACAAGGACTACTTTCACTTCGTGCCGTCCAATCCCTGGATCGCCATGGGCTGGCGCAACCGTTCGGATATTGCGTTTCCGATCGAGCCCTATCTCAACGAGCGCGGCATCAAGTTCATCGCCAGCGGCGTGAAAAATATCCAGCCGGCCAAGAACCAGATCGATCTGGAAAACGGCGGCACGCTGTTTTATGACTACCTGCTGATCACGACCGGCGTGGAAGGCGCGTTTGATGAGCTGCCGGGACTGTCCGCCCATACCCATTCGGTGCTGAATATCGAGCAGGCTGAAAGCGCCCACGCCGCCTACAAGGAGTTCGTCAAGAATCCGGGGCCGATCGTCGTGGGCGCGATGCAGGGCTCGAGCGTGCTGGGCCCGGTGTATGAATACGCCTTCCTGGTCGACGCGGATCTCAAGCGACGCAATATCCGCGGCCGCGTGCCCATCACGCTGGTCACGCCCGAACCCTGGCCTGGGCACCTGGGGCTTGGCGCAAGTGGCGCGAACCGGGAGGCCGTTGAAGCAGCCTTGGCGGACAATCAGATCAAGGTCATCAGCAATGCGCGTACCCTGCGGGTGGAGTCCAACACCATCCACATTGCCGAGCTGGACGAGGCAGGCAATGAGAAAACCCTGCACGAGCTGCCCTTTGCCTACTCCGTATACTGGCCGTCCTTTCGCGGTGTCGCGGGTGTGCGCCATGCTTCGGAACTGGTCAACAAAAAGGGCCTGGTGGAAGTGGACGAGTACATGCGAAATCGCATGCACCACAATGTATTCGCGGCGGGCGTGTGCGTGGCGCACAGTATGGTCGAGCGGACGCCGCTTGAGATCGGCGCGCCGGATTCGGTGTATTCCATCCAGAAGGAAGCCGAGACCGCCGTGTCCAACATCGTGGAAAGCATCATGGGCGGTACCCTGGTCAGCAACATTCCACAGCGCGCGCGGTGGCTGTCCGACATGGGCGAGACCGGCGCGGCCTATCTGAGCGGCCCGCAGGTGCCGCTGCGCGACATCAACTGGATGCGGCAGGGCCGCTGGGTGCATCTGGCCAAGGTGGATTTCGAGAAATACTTTGTCAATCGCGTCAGGTTGAAGCCGGTAACGCAGGCGCCTTCTGTTGCTTCCAAAATTGCCGATGTCATGAGCCGTGTGCAGGCCGAGAAGGCCGAAGGATTGACGCCAATCCAGCAAACAGCGATGCCGGGCGCACAGCATGTCGAACTGCAATTGCCGCGTGACCCGTATCTTGAATTGCGGGCACTATCCAGATCCGTTGGACGCGAACCAAATCTGCTGGCAGCGGAATTGCTCGCCGCAGCGATCGCCGAATCAAAGTCCTTTCTCAACGAATCCGGCGTGGATGCGCTGGAGCGCGCCCGCCGTGAACTGCTGGTCGCTGAACTTCCAGAACGGCAGCCCGGCGTGGAATTTCAGGCTGGCGGCACCTGATTCCCGCAGGCGCCAAATGACCGCTGGTGAATGGCGGCCAATGTATACGTTTGTTCGCCATGACGTGCCTCCCAGGCCAGGCCGAAGTTGTCATCGAGGGAAAAGACAACGGGATGGAACCCGGGGATAGCGGGGGGGTGAAACAAACCGGCCATGGCAACTCCGATTGGAATGGCCTGATGTATCAGGACGACGGCTATATTCTGCGCAGACTTTCGCGGATGATCGTCGTGGAATGTCCGCACGCCCC